>JAITEJ010000031.1 GCA_031282095.1 Clostridiales bacterium | reverse complement strand
CAACGACGACATAATCGTGACAAACGGCAATCAAACCGACACGATAGCGGCATACATATCTGAAAAAAAGACTATGGCGCAGGCGCTTCAAACCCGCGAGTATGAGCCGGACGCGCCGAACTACACTCCGCGGATAAGTTCGGTTACCACCGTGGGAAACGGAGTTTTTAAATTTTCAATGAGCATTTTAAAGAGAGGAGTGTACGGCACGTGTCAGCGCCTGCATTTTCATTACGACGGCATTAAAAGCGGCAAAGCGCGGCTCATCCACACCTATGCGGGCGACGGCGACCCTCTTCCGTCTTTTGAGGGAGAACCCTCGGATGTTGACATCTCCGGAGCGGGGGACATAGACTCTTTCACCGCGGAATTGTGGTCGGCGTTAAATTCTGAAAACAAGGTCGCGCTTTACGTGCGTTACGTGGATTTAAAAAGCCGTGAAAGCATAACGCGGATAGAAGGAAAGAATCGGTAAAAAGACCGATGAGAAGACTTCTTACCGACTTCGGGCATAGCCTTCAGTACGGCTGTACTTTTATTTTCCGAACAGACCCGGCTAGCGCTTATCGGATAAAATAATCTTAAAGGAATAAAAACGAATGCAAGAATTGGAATTAAAATACGGCTGTAATCCCAACCAAAAGCCGGCGCGGATTTTTATGAAAGAAGGGGAGCTTCCCGTAAAGGTGCTTTGCGGCAAACCCGGATACATAAACTTTTTAGACGCGTTCAACTCGTGGCAGCTTGTTAAGGAGCTTGAGGAGGCTACGGGACTGCCCGCGGCTGCCTCTTTTAAGCATGTAAGCCCGGCGGGCGCGGCAATCGGTCTGCCCCTTTCGGAAACCATGAAAAAAGCGTTTTTTGCGGACGGCGCGGAGCTTTCTCCGTTGGCGTGCGCATATGTCCGCGCGCGTAGCTCCGACCGTATGTCCTCTTTCGGAGATTGGGCGGCTTTATCCGCAGTGTGCGACGAATCCACCGCCAAAGTACTCGCAAAGGAAGTGTCCGACGGCGTAATCGCACCTGGCTATACTCCCGAAGCGCTGTCCATTCTGTCCGCGAAACGCAAGGGGGCGTATAACGTCGTCGAAATCGATCCCGGCTACAGACCCGCTCCCGTAGAGTGCAAGGATGTTTTCGGCGTGACGTTCGAGCAAGGCAGAAACGAGATAAAAATAGATAAATCTTTGCTTCAAAACGTGGTTACGACGAAAAAAGACATTCCCGCGGACGCCGAAACCGACCTTATAATCGCCCTCATAACCTTGAAGTACACGCAATCGAATTCCGTTTGCTATACGTATAATGGGCAGACGGTAGGCGTGGGCGCGGGTCAGCAATCGCGCATACATTGCACGCGTTTGGCGGGAAACAAGGCGGATATTTGGTTTCTGCGTCAGCATAAAAAGGTGCTTGCGCTTCCTTTCCGTGAGGATATAGGCAGACCCGACCGCGATAACGCGATAGATATTTACATTTCCGACGACTGCGGCGACATCATCCGCGACGGCGAATGGCAAAGACTGTTCACCGTTCGGCCCAAACCGTTAACCAAGCGGGAAAAGAAAGCCTATCTTGCGCGAATAACGGGAGTTTCTTTGGGAAGCGACGCGTTTTTTCCGTTTTCCGACAATATTGAGCGCGCGGCCAAAAGCGGAGTAAGCTATATCGCCGAGCCGGGCGGTTCCATTCGCGACGACGCCGTAATCGAAGCGTGCGACAGAGCGGGTATCGCGGCGGCGTTCATAGGGACGCGGTTGTTCCATCACTGATAAAGAGGGAACGTTGCGGCAAAAATAATCGGTCCCGTATAGGACAAAAAATACGAATCATGAATGTTTTGGTAATCGGCGGCGGAGGCCGCGAACACGCGATAATAAAAAAACTCGCGGAGAGCAATCAAATTGACAAGCTCTGCGCGATTCCGGGCAACGGAGGCATAGCCGAACTTGCGGAATGTATACCGCTGTCCGCGACCGACATAGACGGCATAGCGGAATTTGCGCGGAACAACGGCATAGACTTTGCCGTCGTCGCGCCGGACGATCCGTTGGTTTTGGGCGCGACGGACGCTCTGAATAAAATAGGCGTTCCTTGCTTCGGCCCCGACAAGAAAGCGGCGATTATAGAGGGCAGCAAGGTTTTTTCCAAGGAACTCATGCAAAAATACGGCATACCTTCCGCGAAATACCGGGTTTTTACCGACTCCGCCGCCGCTATAAGCTGCATAGCCGGGGAAAATAAATATCCCGTCGTCATAAAAGCGGACGGACTCGCCCTCGGAAAAGGCGTTATAATCGCAAACGACCTTGATGAAGCCGAACGCGCCGTAAATTCGATAATGAACGGCAAAATGTTCGGCAGCAGCGGCGATCGTATAGTGGTCGAGGAGTTTCTGACGGGACCCGAAGTGTCCGTCTTAAGTTTTACGGACGGAAAAACCGTGGTTCCGATGCTGTCGTCGATGGACCACAAGAGGGCGGGGGACGGCGACACGGGTTTGAACACCGGCGGAATGGGAACAATCGCGCCTAATCCGTATTATACGGAGGAGATCGCGGCGCGTTGTATGCGGGAAATCTTTCTGCCTACGGCGGAGGCGATGCGCGCGGAAGGGCGACCGTTTAAGGGCTGCCTTTATTTCGGGCTCATGCTTACCGAGGACGGTCCGAAGGTAATAGAATATAATTGCAGATTCGGAGACCCGGAAGCGCAGGTAGTGCTTGCTTTGCTGAAAACCGATTTGTTCGAGATAATGCGCGCCGTGGCGGAAGAACGTCTTGCGGATATGAAAATTGAATATTCGGACAAGGCGGCGTGTTGTCTTTGCGTTACGTCCGGCGGCTATCCCGGTCGGTATAAAAAGGGTTTTCCGATAACGATAGCGGACGCGGACGACGCGGACGTGTTTTTCTGTCATGCGGGCACCGCAATCAAGGACGGCAAGACCGTGACGGCGGGCGGCAGAGTTTTAGGAGTAGTGTCCGTCGCCGAGGCTTTGGAAAAGGCTGTGGAAAAATCCTATAAATACGTGAAGAACGTGTCCTTTGAAGGAATGTACTACAGAAAGGACATAGGAAAGAAGGCGTTGGAAGCCTTAGACGGCAAATAAAAGACGTGTTTTGCACTGTCATAGTAGCCGGTCTTTCAGTTGCGGACGGCAACCGCAGAAAAGGTCGTACATGATAAAACGCGTTTTGCGTTATCAGCGAGATCGGGTTTTTCGTTACGGCGGGCAATTGTTTGAAAAGTCCGGTGAAAGACAAAAACGCACTTTGCGTTATTAGATGGTTCGCACTTTTCGTTACGGTAGGAGACCGTTTGAAAAGTCTGACAAAATATAAAACCGCGTTTTGCGTTATTAGAAAGATCGGTCTTTTCGTCGAAGGGGCGACCACTAAAAAGATAGAAAGGGATATTAAACCGCGTTTTGTCTTATCAAAGGAATAGGACTTTCCGTGTATCGCGGCGATTGTTCCCGCGCGCCGATCGGTCGTTTTCGCAACGGGATACCGCCGCCCATATGTCAAATTTCATCTCAATGTTAAAGAGGTACGTATAAAATAATGGTTTACAGAGTTTATGTGGAAAAGAAGAAGGAATTCGCAAAGGAAGCGGTTTCTCTTTTTAAGGATTTAAAAACGTTTCTGAAGATAAACGCGTTGGAGAACCTGCGCATCTTCAATTGCTATGACGCGGAGGGTTTGTCGGAGGAGTTGTTCAGGCTTGCGGTCGGCACGGTGTTTTCGGAACCGCAGGTGGACGAGGTATTTTTCGTGCTGCCTGAGTTTTCAGAGAACGCTAAGGTGTTCGCATACGAATACTTACCCGGACAATTCGATCAGCGCGCGGATTCGGCGGCGCAATGCATACAGTTGATATCCAAAGGCGAAAGGATTCCCGTGCGCGCATCCACGGTCATTGCGCTTGAGGGCGCGTTGACCGAAAGCGACGTCGAACGGGTGAAAAAGTACGTTATAAACGCCGTCGAGTGCAGGGAGACCTTACCGTTAAAGCCGGTCACGCTGAAAACCGACTATCCCGTGCCGCCCGACGTAAGGACGCTTACTGGTTTCACAGCCATGGATTCGACGGAGCTGAAAAAGTTTTTAAAGGACTACGGTCTTGCCATGGACGAGGGAGATATAGCCTTTTGTCAAGCCTATTTCATAAAGGAGGGACGAGACCCTTCTCTGACCGAAATCAGGGTATTGGACACTTACTGGTCCGACCATTGCCGGCACACCACCTTTTTAACGCGGATAGAAAAAGCTGAATTTCTTGATAAGAACGCGGAAAAAACCTACGAGCGCTATCTGAAAATCCGTGAGGAACTGGGCGTGAAAAAGCCGGTTACGCTGATGGATTTGGCGACGATAGGCGGCAAATATTTAAAGGCGAAGGGCGTTTTGAAAAATGTGGACGAGTCCGAGGAAATCAATGCCTGCACCGTCAAAATCAAGGTGAACGTAAACGGAAAAAAACAGAACTGGCTGTTGCTCTTCAAAAACGAAACGCACAATCATCCCACGGAAATCGAGCCGTTCGGCGGCGCGGCGACATGCATAGGCGGAGCTATCCGCGATCCGCTTTCGGGAAGGAGTTACGTTTATCAGGCGATGCGCGTTACCGGCGCGGGCAATCCGCTTACGCCTTTGGAAAATACTTTGCCGGGTAAGCTTCCGCAAAGGAAATTGACGACCACGGCGGCTAACGGTTACAGCTCGTACGGCAATCAGATCGGGCTTGCTACGGGTTTGGTAGACGAAATCTATCATGACGGCTACGTCGCCAAACGGCTGGAAATCGGCGCCGTCATAGGCGCGGCGCCTTTGAAATCGGTTAGGCGCGAGGTACCCGCCGCCGGAGATAAGGTTATCCTCCTCGGCGGCAAAACCGGGCGGGACGGCTGCGGCGGAGCTACGGGTTCTTCAAAATCGCACAGCGTTTCCTCGATTGAAACTTGCGGCGCGGAGGTGCAGAAAGGCAACGCGCCCGAGGAACGCAAGCTTCAGCGTCTCTTCCGAAATCCCGCCGCCGCGCTGCTCATAAAGCGTTGCAACGACTTCGGGGCGGGGGGAGTGTCGGTGGCGATCGGAGAACTTGCGGACGGTCTGACAATCAATCTTGACGCCGTTCCGAAAAAATACGACGGACTGGACGGAACCGAGCTTGCGATAAGCGAATCGCAGGAACGCATGGCGGTAGTCGTGGCGGACGGCGACGTAAGAAAATTCATAAAGCTTGCGAACTGTGAAAATTTAGAGGCGACCGTAGTCGCGGAAATTACCGAGGAGCCGCGTCTTGTAATGACGTGGCGCGGCGTTAAGACGGTGGATTTGTCGCGTGAGTTTTTAAACAGCAACGGCGCGCCTAAATCTACCGAAATCAGGGTTAAAAAGGCGAAAGCGGTATGTGAACGCGAGTTTGCGTCGCTTAAGGACGCGCTTTACGCGCTCGCGGACGATTTAAATTTCTGCTCTAAAAGAGGGCTTTCCGCGCGTTTCGACTCTACCGTGGGCGCGGGCTCGGTGCTTATGCCGTTCGGCGGCGCGCGGCAGCTTACGCCGGCGCAGGCTATGGCGGCTAAAATTCCCGTTATCGACGGCGAAACCGACACCTGCTCGGTCATGTCGTACGGCTTCGATCCTTTCATGTCGGAAAAAAGCCCTTATCACGGCGCTTATACGGCGGTGGCGCATTCTTTGGCGAAAAGCGCGGCGTCGGGAGCGCGGCTTAAGGATGCTTATCTCACGTTTCAGGAATATTTTGAACGTCCCGGCACCGATCCCGCGAGATGGGGCAGGCCCGCGGCGGCTCTGCTGGGCGCTCTTCAGGCGCAAATGGACTTCGGAGTCGCGGCGATAGGCGGAAAGGACTCTATGAGCGGTTCTTTCGAGAAATATGACGTACCGCCTACCCTTGTTTCCTTTACCGCGTCCGTTGCCGATACCGGTCGCATAATTTCCCCCGAATTTAAGGGGGCGGGGCATGCCGTCGTCCTCATCGACTGCGATACGGACGCGTTCGGCGCGCCTAAAAAGGGCTCGTTTCTGAAGTCGTCGGCGGCACTGCAACGTCTGATCGAAAGCGGCGCGGTGCTTTCCGCCTATGCGTTGGGCGCCGGCGGCATTCTAAACGCAGTGTTTAAAGCCGGATTGGGCAACCGTTTGGGTTTTGCGTTCGCGGACGCCGGACTTTCCGCAAGCGGCGCGGCGGCGCGCAGATACGGCTCATTTATCGCGGAGCTGAAGGAGGGCTTTCCCCTCAACGGGCTAACGGTTCTCGGAACGGTTACCGGCGACTACGCCATAACCCTGAACGGGGAACGCGTAGAATCAGACGGCGTGGAGGCGGTATACGAAAGTAAATTAGAAAGCGTATTTCCCGTAAAAACGGAAGAGAGAGGCGCGGTTCCCAAAATCAATTATTCATCCGTTCCCGAAGCCGCGCCGAAAGCAGGTTTTTCCGTTTCCAAACCGCGCGTTTTAATCCCCGTGTTTCCGGGAACGAACTGCGAGTACGATTCAGCGCGCGCCTTTGAAAGGGCGGGGGCAAAACCGTCAATTTTTGTAATCAAGAACCGTACGGCAAAGGACGTGGCATCATCGGCGGCGGAGTTTGTCCGGCTTATCGCCGCTTCGGAAATAATTTTCATTCCCGGCGGTTTCTCGGCGGGCGACGAGCCGGACGGCTCGGGTAAGTTTATAACCGCGTTTTTCAGAAATCCGAATGTCAAAGACGCAGTTACGGAATTTTTATATGAAAAGAAGCTTATGGGCGGCATATGCAACGGCTTTCAGGCCCTTATCAAGTTAGGTCTTGTTCCGTACGGCAAAATCACCGACGCGGATGCGGACGCGCCCACCCTCACATATAACATAATCGGTCGGCATCAGTCCGGGATGGTGCGCACACGCATAGCGTCGAATAAGTCGCCGTGGTTTTCCGGCTGCGAGGTCGGAGAAATTCAAACCGTCCCCGTTTCCCACGGAGAGGGCCGCTTCATATGTCCCGACGGATTGCTGAAACGGCTGATCGAAAACGGTCAGATAGCCACGCAGTATTGCGGCGCCGACGGCGAACCGTCGATGGACGCGGATGTCAACCCTAACGGCTCGGTGCTGGCAATTGAGGGTATCACCGATCCGGAAGGTCGGATTTTCGGTAAAATGGCTCACAGCGAGCGCGTCGGAAACGGCTTGTATAAAAACGTGGAAGGCAAGTACGAAAGCGGAATTTTTGAGAACGCCGTCAAATATTTCCGTTAGAGTTTTTGGTATATTCGGTATGACGGCTCACTGCCGGCGCGTCGGAAACGGCTTGTATAAGAATGCGAAATTTTTTAAAAGCCGATCGACGGAAGATTGCCGTTTTCATATACGAAAATTGCCTTGACGGAAAAGTTTTTCCGACATACGGTAAACAACGCTTTACCGTATGTCCTCAAAACACCCGCGTTTGAGACGGCTCGCGTAAAGAAATGAGCGGCTCAAGTTTGAGATTGTCGGAAAATGAGCGGCTCAAGTTTGAGATTGTCGGAATTTGCACTCTTTCGCACTTTAGGCGGTTTATAAAAAATAAGCGGTACCACGTAAGGTTATTGGAATTCACGCTCCCTCCGCATTTTAGGCGGTCCGCGTAAAAAAATGAGCATTATAACGCAAGGTTGTTGGAATCGGCGAACTTTGTGTCTAAGGCGGCTTGCGAAAAAGAGTGCGGACGTAGCGGAGCCGTAATAAAATATAAAAATTATATCAAATCGGAGCGGTACGAGGGGACAAAGGTAAAATATTGTATGTCAAAATATACTTTAGGTATAATAGGCGGAGGAAACATGGCGGATGCCGTGGTTTCAGGGGTAATAAAATTCCTGCCCGCTGATAAGATAATAATAAGCGATATCGACGCGGAAAAGCTGCGGCGTTTCGCCGCGCGCGGGCTTTGCGCGACATGCGACAACAAGCTTGTCGCGGAGTCCTCCGATTATGTTTTGTTCGCCGTCAAGCCGCAATTTTCATCGGCAGTGTTTTCGGAAATCGCCGGATTTATTTCCTCTAACCGCGTGATATCCATTATGGCGGGCGTGAAAATCGCCGCGATACGCTCGGCTTTGGGGGATGTTCGCGTAGCGCGGGTTATGCCGAATACGCCGTGTATGTTGGGTAAGGGCATGAGCGCGCTCTCTTTTGACGGTTACGACGGCGGAGAAAAGGATTTTGTGTTAAGGATATTTCAGTCGCTCGGAGAAACCGCGGAGGTGGACGAAAGCAAAATGGATGCCGTCACTTCCGTTTCGGGAAGCGGTCCCGCCTATGTTTATATGTTTATGCAGGCTATGATAGAGGGCGGCATGGACGGCGGATTAACTTATGATGAAGCGCGCGCGCTTGCGGCGCAGACGCTCATCGGCGGCGCGGAAATGGCGAGAACGTCCGACAACCTGAATACTCTGATAGACGCGGTTTGCTCAAAGGGAGGCACGACTATTCAAGCGGTGGAACATTTCCGCGCGAATAACCTTGTCGGAATAATAAAAACCGGCATTGAAAAGTGCCGTAAGCGTTCCGTTGAACTGGGCAAACCCGCAACGAAAAAAACCGACGGCGGCTCCGTTGAAACTGGCAAACCCACATTGGGAAAAACTGAGGGCGGTATCGCTGAAACTGATAAAAAAAAAGTAAAAAAGGGTAAAACCGCCGTAAGTCAAGCGGCAAATCACGATTCACCGTCGCAAGATAACGGCGGTTTAAACCGTTGCGGCAAAGAGGCCGGGCAGTTTAACGCCGCATTCGGCGGAGCGGCCGCTACACTATTGCAAGATGAGAATGGTTTAAACCGTTGCGGCAAAGAGGTTGGGCAGTTCAACGCCGCAGGCGGTAAAGCGACCGATACGCTATTGCAAAATGGGCATGGGTTGAACCGTGTCGGTAAAGGAGCGGGGCGGTTCGGCGCCGCGGGCTTGACGGCTGAGTCTGCGGAAAGTGTACGCTCTCGCGGTAAAAAAGAGGTGCGGATTTATACGGACGGCGCGTGCTCCGGCAATCCCGGCGTCGGCGGTTGGGGCGCGATCCTCATTTATAACTCGGACGTACGGGAAATATCCGGCGGCGAAAGGCTATCCACAAACAACCGCATGGAACTCACCGCCGTACTGCAGGCTTTGGCAATGCTCAAGAAATCCTGTCGGGTCACCGTCTACAGCGACTCCGCTTACGTCGTCCGCGCCGTTTCGGAGAGTTGGATTTTCGGATGGAGCAAATCGGGTTGGCGAACCGCCGGCGGCGATGACGTAAAAAATTCCGACCTGTGGGAAAGACTTCTCGCCTTTCTTTCCGTTCATGAGGTGAGTTTCGTGAAGGTCAAAGGGCATTCCGACAACGAATACAACAACCGTTGCGACAAGCTTGCGCGCGAAGCCGCCGCAAAAGTCGCGGCGAGTGCAAAAACTTCCGACACTTGATAATATGCTGTCGGGAAACGCATGAAAGGCGGACAAAACTGTTCGTGAAGGTCAAAGGGCATTCCGACAACGAATACGACAACCGCCGCGAAACGGGGCGAGTAAACAAAGGACTTTGCCGCCGGCGCTCAAAGTATACGTACCGTTTTTAGATATTCAATATCGTCATTGGCGGGCTTTTTCAATCGAAAAAGTACAAAAACGCCGGAAAGACAATGCAGAGACCAAACAACGGGAAACTCCGAAACATCAAACGCATAAAAATATGACAAGGAAATTTATTTTAATGTTAATATCGGTTATCACGCTGGCGCTCACGGGAGCTTTTTTAGCCGCGGACGGAGGAAACACCGCATCGGGCTCGGATAACGACAGGTTTTACAGGCATACGGGAACGGTCGTCTATTCCGACGGCTCCGACACGGGCAAAAGCTTGCTGTTCATGTCTTATATTGATTTCGAAAAATTTAAAAAGGATTACGCGGAATATCCTTATTATTTGATTATCACGAAAACCGGCGCATACGAATTTAAAGTCTCACGGCTTCACGGCAATGAATCCTATACGGAATCCGGTACCGTTACGACGAACGGTACCGGCGAAAAAGTTTTTTCTCCCGCCTCACCCGATAAGGACGTGTCCGCAGTGTTTGACGGAGAATTTGTCGTTGTCACGCTTAAGCTTGAAGAGGGGCGCGTGGAATACAAATTTTCTCCCCTGCCGTGAGAATAAGTACGGCGCGGAATTGCTGAATCCGCTTTACCAGATAAGGACATATCCGCGGTGTTTGACGGGGATTTATAGTCCGCGTTTGACGGAGAATTTGTCATCGTCACGCTTAATATTTAAGAATAATACGTGAGATACGGGTTTTATTCCGGTGTCGTAAGAATAGACTCGGCGCGGGATCGGTAAATTTGATAAAATTTTATATCCGGCATAAAACAGAGTCATAAACGCTTGC
>JAITEJ010000149.1 GCA_031282095.1 Clostridiales bacterium | reverse complement strand
GCGTATTATCTTTCCGTCGGGAATCCTTCAACATGGGCTGAAGGACATAGCCGGCATATTGCCGTCCGTTAAAAACGCCATGCTTTTGTATATTCATATTCCGTTCTGCGAAAGGAAATGCCGCTACTGCGACTTCTTTTCCGGCGTCAAAACCGAGGAAGAAGCTTTTTTGCGCGCACTTTTCAAGGAAATAGAGGGATATAAAATCAATTCTGGAATGGCGACGTCGCACATCGGCGGTTCTTTGGAACGAAACCGGTCCGAAACAATCTTCGGAAACAGTCCGCGGCGTTTCAATTCGGAAAATGCGGCGGCTCATACCGACGGTTTTTTAAAAATGGATCCGTATTCGGATGCTTTCGGCGGCGATTTGATCGGAAAAATGGCGGAACGCGCGGCGAATGAGTCAGTTTCGTCGGTGTTTTTCGGAGGCGGTACGCCGAGTTTGCTGAGAGACGGAGCCGTAGGGGAGATTTTATCGGCGTTGTCGGCGGTATTTAAGATAGAGGACCGCGCGGAAATTTCCGCGGAAGGCAACCCGGAAAGCCTGACCGCGAATAAGCTCCGCGAATGGAAAAGCGCGGGAATAAACCGTGTCAGCGTGGGAGTGCAGTCCTTTGACGACGGAGTGCTGCGGGCGATAGGGCGCGTTCACGACGCCGAAACTGCCGCGCGCGCGCTTTCCGACGCGGCGGATATAATCGGCAACGTAAACGCCGATTTGATGACGGGTTTACCGGGGCAACGGGAGGGAGCGGCGTTGTATGCCGCGAAGCGCGCCGCGGAACTCGGCGTTAAACACGTATCTTGTTACGAATTGAAACTTGAGAAAAACACGGCGTTATATGAGGATGTAATGCGCGGCGCGGTAAGTCTGCCCGACGATGAATTGCGCGCCGATCTATTCGACGAAGCTGTAGACGCGCTTGCCGCGGCGGGCTTTAACCGTTATGAGATAAGCAATTTCGCCAAACCCGGATTTGAATGCTCACACAACGCAGGCTATTGGCGGCGGCGTAATTATATAGGCTTCGGACCCTCCGCGGCGAGCTTTTTTGAAAGAGAAATAGGTGTTTACAACGACAAAACGACACGATTAACAGCGGTTTCGGATAATATACGGAATTCGGAAGCTGATAGGACCGATATATTGCGTCGTCAAAGTCAATTCGGCGGCGGAGTTATTTCCGGAGTACGTTATGCGAATAAGCCCGATTATAAGGCGTATCTTCAGTCCGAGGAGAAAGGCTCTTTTGAACGCGAAATTGAATTTATCGACGTAGAAGCCGCATTATTTGAAACGGTAATGCTGGGACTGCGGCTTACGGCGGGTATAAACATAAATGAATTGGAAAGAAAATTCGGAATAGATTTTTACGCCCGCTTCGGCGCGGCAATCAAAAAATACGAAACATGCTTTGAGCGGACTTTACCGCCTCTCACGAAAGACTCGCAACACGAAGAAATAAATGTTCTCGACGGAGGCGTATTACGCCTTAACCGCCGCGGCTTTGAAATCATGAACATGATTCTGGTCGATTTGCTTTATGAAAGCGGGCGGCATTAATTACTGTCACGCTTAATATCACTTAAGCGTTTGAGAGACAAATTAAAAGAGCCCGGCTTATGCCGAATGCCTTTGTCAACACGCCCGGTAAAAGCCGTTTTTTATTTTTTCCTATATTCCGAATGCGGCACCAACGCCCCCCTTTCCTCTCCGAACGCCCGGTAAAAGCCGTTTTTTATTTTTTCCTGTATTCCGAATGTGGCACCAACGCTCCCCTTTCCTCTCCGATTTCTTTAATCCGCCGTAACAGGACCGCCTGCTCAAACTCGTATGCCTTTTTACCGTCTATGATACGACCAAGGTTGATATGAGCTTTCACACCGTCGGAATAGACCAACGTTATTGAGCTGTTTCCGCCCGCCGCGGGTTCGTTTTTAACTTTTCGTAAAGTCGTCTTATCGAACAGCAGGTTAATTATTTCGTTAAGCGTTTCTTCGTCGGTAACTTCATAATCGCCGACACGGGCATCTTCATAATGCACCAAAATTTTTACCGGGTCGTCCGAAAGATCAGCGTAACGCTTTATATCGGTAATTTTCATGCCGATCGTTTTTTCTGCCGCGCACGCCGCAAGGAGAAGAACGCTCAAAATTAACAAGATAGCCAGTCTGTTCCGCCGAATTGTTCTGCGCATATTGCCTCCCCAAGTTTTGATACGGCACATTCTCATTCAAAAGCCGAAAACCGTTGCAAATTTATCAAAGGAGAAAGCTCCGTTCGGTCTTTTTTTCCGACTTTGCCTAAGTGCCTGTATTGCGACAGCACCTTGTCCGAGTTCCGAACGAGATAAAAACGCGCTTTCTCCGCTATATATAAGAAATTTATATTTAACTATAACGCGCTTAGGACAAGTATGTCAACGTTTGTCGGTAAAATTTCCAAAACGTTCTTTCGGTTTTCCCATACATCAATTTCACCGTAGTTTCTATATCGACTTCGCATTGTTAAGTTTAAGAGAATAGACATCGCTCCGTTCCTTTAGTGCGGCGGTCTATTGTGAATCGGCGTAACGTTTGAGATAGCCGGTCAGACTTTTCGAGCCTTTCGGCTGAAAGCTTTTTTTGCGATTGCCGAGTTCGGTTTCGGGAACGGCGAGTTTAAGTGAACAGCCGGTTATGTCGATCTCTATTGTGTCGCCGTCGCGGACATAAGCGATGAGCCCGCCCTTTGCCGCCTCGGGAGAAACGTGGCCTATCGCCGCGCCGCGCGTCGCCCCCGAGAAACGCCCGTCGGTTATGAGGGCGACGGTTTTGTCAAGCCCCATTCCGGCAAGAGCCGCCGTCGGCGAAAGCA
>JAITEJ010000159.1 GCA_031282095.1 Clostridiales bacterium | reverse complement strand
AGGTAAAGCACCTGGTCGAAGCCCTGTTTTTTGGCGTTTTCCGCGGCGAAAAGGCTTGCCGCATAGTTGCCGCCGCATTTGGATTCCCCCGTGCCGCCCTTTCCCGCGCGCAAATACTTATCTTCGACGTTGATCTTTATCGGAGCTAGACCGTTGGCGTAATAACTGCCTACGGGCGACAAAATCACAAAGAATTTGAACTCCGCACTGGGGTGAACGCCCAAAAACGCTTCGGTGCCGATGAGCGTGGGACGCACGTAAAGGGATGTGCCGGAGGCGGTCGGTATCCAATCTATATCCGTCAGCACCAACCGTTCGACAGCCTCAACGGTCTCCTTTACGGGAAGCTCCGCCATGCAAAGACGGCGCGCGCTGTTGTTCATGCGCTTTACGTTGTCGGCGGCGCGGAACATAGTCACCTTGCCGCTCTCCGATTTATACGCCTTACAGCCCTCGAATATCTCCTGTCCGTAGTGAAAAACGACGCTTGCGGGAGAAAGCGAAAGATTGCCGAACGGCATGATTTCCGGCTCTCCCCATTCGCCGTTCTTGTAATCGACGACAAGCATATGGTCGGTAAAATACTTCCCGAAACCGAGTTTTGAAAAATCGGGTTTTATTTTTTTGTCTGCGGTCAACGTTATCTTCATAGCCTTATCCTCTTTTCGTAGTGATTTTCTGTATGTTTTTTGCAGGCGTATCGTATATGCTGGGCGCCGCTCCTCTGCGGGCGGTATCTCCGCTTACTCCGTTGTGACGGCGAGGTGTATCTTCTTCCCCTTGTGAAGAACAAAACCCTCCGCCTGCTGTTCGGCGGTTATTTCCGCGTCGATACAGCTTATCCTGTCATCGTTTACCGATATACCTCCGCCTGAAATCAAGCGCTTAGCCTCCGCCTTAGACGGAGCGAGAGCTGTTTCAACCAAAATATCCGCGACGCGCACGGTATTTTTAGAGATTTTAGCCGAAGGCATATTATCCGCGTCGCCGCTGAACGCGGCGTCAGCCTGCGCCCTTGCGTCGTTTGCCGCCGCTTCACCGTGCACAAGTTTGGTGAGCTCGTAGGCAAGCCGTACCTTCGCCGCGTTCATGCGCCGATCGCGGTACCGGGTGAGTTCGGAGATTTCCGATAAGTCGAGAAACGTCAGCAAACGCAGGCACTTCTCGGTGTCCGCGTCGTCCACGTTACGCCAATACTGGAAAAACTCGTAAGGCGTAGTTTTTTCGGCGTCCAACCACACCGCTCCCTTTTGAGTTTTGCCCATTTTGCGCCCGTCCGAGGTGGTCAGCAGTTGGAAGGTCATGGCGTACGCCTCTTTTTGCTCCTTGCGGCGTATAAGGTCGGCGCCCGCGAGTATGTTTGACCACTGATCGTCGCCCCCGCATTGCAGTTTGCAGCCGTAACGGTTGTTCAGCACCAAAAAGTCGTACGCCTGCATAAGCATATAGTTGAATTCCAAAAAGGAAAGCCCCTTTTCCATGCGGCTCTTGAAGCATTCCGCGGTAAGCATCTTATTGACGGAGAAGTGCGCGCCTATGTCGCGCAGAAATTCCACATAATTGAGTTTAAGCAGCCAATCGGCGTTATCCACGAAAATAGCGGCGTTCTCGCCCTCGAAGCTTAGAAACGGCGCCATTTGCCTTTTGAAGCATTCGACATTGCGGCGCACCGTTTCCGGCGTCATCATGGAACGCATATCCGTACGTCCGGACGGATCCCCGATCATGCCCGTGCCGCCGCCCACTAAAATTATGGGTTTATGCCCGGATTTTTGCATCCAACTCATGACGATCAGTTGCAGAAAGTGACCGACATGCAGACTGTCCGCGGTGGGATCGAAGCCTATATAGAACGTCACGGATTCGCTCCCCAATAATTTATAAAGCTCTTCCTCAAAAACTACCTGCTTGACAAAGCCTCGCTCACGAAGTATATCAAGCGCGTTTCTCGTTATCATCTTTTCCTTTTCCTCTTTTTTCATATTTCAGAAAATCCTCTTTCTTACCGTTAAGAAGCCCTTTTGTTTTTTCGCTCCGTAACCGACATGCGGAGGTTATTAAGACGGCTCCCGTTAGCGGGATTTTCCGTCAAGAAAGCTAATTTTTTTTCCGCTCCGTAACCGACGTACGAAGGTCGTAAGGCTCTTTCGGTTAACGGTATGTTATCCGTCGGAGAAAGCCCGGGGTTTTGTCTCCCGACCGATTTGCGGAGGTTGTTAAGACGACCGCAACAGCATTTTCCCGTTAGAGAAAGCCCCGTTTTTGTCTCCCGACCGAATTTTACAAAGCCGGCCGCCGGCTGTTTCAGCGACGCTGACGCTTTGGTTTCACGACCGCATTTGCCTTACTTTATCCGCAAACAAAACCGCAATTCTGTTATAAATAAACGATATAGCCTTTCGACGCGGTTTCATTTCGCGTTTTTCTCTTTAAAGAAATCCGCCAACCTTTTAATGCCGGTGTCTATCTGTTCCGCGGTTGACGTGCCGTAATTAAGACGGAAGGTGTTTTTGACATCGCCGGATGCAAAGAACGTCCGCCCCGAAACATAGGCGGTCTGAGTTCTCTCCACCGCTTCTTTAAACGCGCCGTCTGCGTCGAAGCCGTTTTTGAATTCTCCCCAAAGGAACAAT
>JAITEJ010000155.1 GCA_031282095.1 Clostridiales bacterium | reverse complement strand
CCGGACTTTTTCGGTCGGTTGATACCTAACAGACAGTGAACGCGGGGTTAATTTGCACGCAATCCGCGCGGCCGATGTCGCGCCGCGACGGTTATTCCTCAAAAAAATACCGTACGCCGCCGAAGCTCAATCTAAGAACGAATAAAATTTCTCTATGACGCCGGGAACCGCCGCCGTAGATGTCACCACCGCGATTATCGTATCGTCTCCGGCGACCACGCCCAACACCTCGGGATAGTTCATCTTGTCGATGAGAGCCGCGGCTGTGTTTGCGCTGCCGGGCAGGGTTTTGACCACCACTATATTTTCCGCGGAAGCGATACTCGTGACCGCACTTTTGAAAAGGCTGTAGAGCTTATGTTCGCCGTTTTCGTATTTCGGAACGCTGTGGCATACGTATTTGTATTTTTTGTTCTCGCCTAAAGCCTTTACCAATCCCAATTCTTTAATGTCGCGCGAAACGGTGGCCTGAGTGACCTTATAGCCCTCGGTCGCCAGCATATCCACCAACGTTTCCTGTTTGTCTATTTCATGTTTGGAAATTAAATCCAAAACGCGCATTTGCCTTGTTGACCTTGACATCGTTTTCCTCGCAATTTAATATAAAAGAAAAAACATTTTTTCTTTCGTCGGTTTATCTTATCGGTAATAAAGTTAATCCTTTCCCGTTTTAAACTTATGCGGAAGCTTTTTATAGAAGCCGCGCCCCTCTAAGACGACGAAACTCTTTTTCTCTCTTCGGTTTATTCTGCGGATAGGGAAATTAATCCTTTCCCGTTTTAAGCTTACGCAGAAGCTTTTCATAGAAGCCGCGTCCTTCGGAGACGACGAAACGCTGTACGTATTCAGATTTTTTTATCACCGCGGTCGCGCCGGACAAACCGCCTACCGGACGGCCGTCTACCGCGAACTGCACCGGCCGCGCGCTTACCGCCGCGCGTATTTCCAAAACGCTGTCTTGAGAAACCACGACGGGCCGCGAACTTAACGCGTGGGCGCATATGGGACATACAACGAAAGCCGGAACGTCGGGGCTTAAAACGGGACCGCCCGCGGAAAGCGAATACGCTGTGGAGCCCGTGGGGGTGGCGGCGATGATGCCGTCCGCGGTATATTTATACAGTACGGAGCCGTTCAGCAAAACCTCCACGGGAACGGGGCGGGTATTTGCGCCGCAACGCAAAACAAAGTCGTTCAAGGCGATATGACTCTTTCCGTCTAAGGAAACGTCCAACAAGGCGCGGTCGTCAAAGGAACATTCTCCGCGCAGAAAACTGTAAAACACGGAAACGGCGGAATCCGGCTCCGCGCCCGCAAGAAAGCCGACGGCGCCGAAATTTATGCTTAACATCGGTATACGGAGGGGAGCGGTGCGGGAAACGGCGCCCAAAACCGTGCCGTCTCCGCCGAATACGACGACCAAGGATGTATTTTTATCGAGAGGCAGCGACGATATGTCGTCGCCTGAAACGATATTCAGCGAGGGGGATTTTATTTTCTCGGCAAAGCCGACCGCGGCGGCGGCGGCGGCGGTATTGGCGGAATTTATATATATAACCACATTCGTAACGACGTTTTTCATAGACGAATCCGATCACGCGCGTATGCGTATGATTATATACATTATACAATCATTTATGCAAAAGTCAATCGTTTTAAACATTTGATGATAAATAAGCCCCCGTGTACTAAAAAGTGATGGAAAAACCCGAAAAGGGCGTAATCTTTGAGTAAGTCCGCCGAGTAAATTACGGAAAAAAATGATAATAAAATAACGGCGGAGAAAAGAAAATCCAACACAGATGTGATTTTTGAATATCTGCGCCGCTATATGACGGTACAAATTGCAGTGGTAAGTACACAAAAGATTTTCTTGACATATTGATATATACGTATATAATGAAATTGCGGATGTGAGTTAATATTTTGATATTTTTGCAAATATAAGATATATATATTGAACGACGGACATATTATGAGATGACCGCCGTCAAAAAAATCTGTAAAGAACGATATTTTAAGAAACGTCCGAATCGCGACGTTTTAGGGCAAATTGCATTATGGCAAGTTGCCAATAAATAAATATATTAAGCGGAGTATATGAGTTTTGTACGGTCTGCCGTATGCCTTTCGCATGGTTTAGTATGCCTTTTCTGCAAATGTATATTAATTTTGTGCGAAAAAGTTTTACTTTGTAAACGTGAGTATTGATTTTGCATATCCGTATGCCTATTTTGTATTATTACATACGGATTTTGTACGTCCATATGCTTATTTTGTAACACAGCATACGGATTTTGCACGGGAGAGTTGATTTTGTACACATACATATCCGTTTTGCGGCGTTGCATACCAATTTTGTACGGAGGGGCGTTTTATGCGTCCGTATGCCCGTTTTGCGGTGACGCGTACGAAATTTGTTCACATATGTGCCCGTTTTGCGGCTCAGCGTATAGATTTTGTACAACGGGCGTTTCATACGGCGGAGCGTTCGATTTGTACGGCGACAGCGGCGTTTTGTACGATTGACGCCTTAATTAAAAACGTTATCCGCGTTACCGCGGATTGCGAATAAAAATTATAAGGAGAAAGCGACAGATATTATGGATAAAGAAATGATGTTTGTTAAGGCAAAGATGAAAACTTTCCGTGTTCTGAAAGTACTTTCATATTTGCTCGGTTTCCCGCTTATGCTTTACGTCATTTATGCAGGCGCAAAGCAGTTAGGCGTGTATGAGGTCGCGGAAACGGTCGACATGAGCGCGTTTTGGATAGCGTTCTGGTGTTGCGTCGGTTTCGCGGTGTTTAATGCGGCGGTAGAAATACTGCTTCGGAAGAAAAAAACGCTTTTCAGAGGGTTTATAATCGCCGCCGTCGCGTTGTTGGCGGTGATGATCCCCGCGGTGAGCGTAGAGGAGTCCGCGAGAAAGAGTTTTAACGAATTGAGGGACGGCTATGCGGCGACCGGCTACGTTTACGACGGCTACGAAAAGCAGCTGTCCGATTATCTTGACCGCGCCAAGTCGCATGACCGCGCGTTTGACGACTTTGTAAAGCTTTACAATCTGGACGGAACGGCGGGTTCGCTCATGGGCGGCAATACAGACGGAACGCCGACCGCCGAGGCAAGCGATAAAAACGGTATATTCCTAAGCGGTTACGGCGGATACGAGCATTATGTGTTCGGAAGGGAAATCGGGGGAAGTTATTCCATGAACGGGCTTTACGCGGACGGCTTCGTGTTCGGTTACGATCAAGCGAAATATATCCTGACGACATATTACGCCGTGCGCGAAAGCTACGCGGCGAAGGGGCTTGACGCGGACGCGGAATTAAAGTCCGCGCTTGCGGAGCTAGACGCCGACGGTTCCGTTTGGAGCGCCTATAAACAAACCGAAGAATATCTTCGCGCATACGGGGACGCGCCCGCGGCAGGCAAGGGAGAGTTAAAGACCGATATCGGCGGATCCGAACACGACGTGTACGACCTTTACGCGGGAAATTATTATCTCACGCCCGCCAAGGTTAAGAAACTGCTCAACGCCGCCGCCGGACATATAACGGGCTTGCCGGTCACCGGCGATCTCGTCGAGATAATCAAGACCGTCGCATCAATAGCCGGCTTCCGGCTCTCGGAAGAAAGTCTGGACGCACTGAATAATTACCGCGATTTGAATTACGACGGGATCATGACGGTTTTAAGCGATTTGAATATAGAGCTTGACGGCGGGATTTTAAACGAAGAATTTATACTGAACACCTT
>JAITEJ010000135.1 GCA_031282095.1 Clostridiales bacterium | reverse complement strand
CGTGCGCTTAAAGAAAAATCTATCCGATAAAAATAGGAACGGATTGGAGTATCTGTAAGAGCCGTTACGGGTTTTTCCGTCATGGTCGTTTCACGCGGGGTGTGACGCGGATTGAAATGACATTATTGGTCGTTTGTGATATTATCGGACGTGTCATCCCGCGCGACCGTGACGGGAATGGAAATACGATAGTCTGCGGTTCACAGCCGCGCGGCAAGCTTAGTCCTAAAGGAGTTTTATCATGTCTACCCCTCATATAACCGCAAACGCGGGAGATTTTGCGAAAACCGTACTCATGCCCGGTGATCCGAAGCGTTCGCGCTTTGTCGCCGAGCGTTTTTTGGAGAACGCCGTGCTTGTAAACGACGTGCGCGGCGTACAGGGCTACACCGGTTATTACAAAGGCGCGCGCGTATCCGTAATGGCGTCGGGGATGGGAATGCCGTCGATGGGCATTTACAGTTATGAGCTTTTCAATTTTTACGGCGTGGAAAATATAATCCGCATAGGTTCCGCGGGATCGGTAAACCCGGCGCTTAAGCTCGGCGACGTTGTGTTGGGCAAAACCGCCTATACGCTGTCGACATACGGGAAAATAGTCGGGTTCGACGGGTGCGCCACCCTCGGAGTTTACGGCGGTCATACAGACGAAAACCCATTTATGAAGTCGGGTTGCGGCAAGTCGGTTCATGAAAAAACGACGGGGTTTTCCGAAAATTATGCGGTAGCCGCCTCCCCAAAATTACTGCAATCGGCGGTTGAAATCTCAAAAACGCTTGATAAACACATCTTTTCCGGAATTTTGTTCAGTTCCGACGTATTTTATGACGGCAACATTCTTATGCCGCTTTACGAAAAGTTGAACGTAGACGCCGTAGAAATGGAGGCCGCCGCCCTATATATAAACGCCGCGTTATCCGGTAAAAATGCGCTCGCCGTCTGCACCGTATCTGACTCTATAATCACGGGTGAATCATCGGACGCCGCCACAAGACAATACGCGTTTACGGATATGATGGAAATCGCGCTTAATATTGCCGCGCTAAACGACTGAATATCACCGCGCCGGATAATTAGAATTGACAGCTGCAACTCGCTTTCGCCGTCTTTATGGACAATCCGCGTTATAACCTCGATTTACATTGACAGCCGCGTTGAACCCGCTTCCGCCGACCGCGCCGTTTTTAGTTTCTTATCACCGGCAATTTTTTGCTTCAAAAGCATCGACTCACGGCTTAGGTCGCGCGGATAATTTCCATAGTGCGAGAAACTGATCCTACGAATAAAACAAAAGCGCGGAATGCAAGTAATATAATAATGCGTTCCGCGCTTTTTATGTGTTTTTCCGACAAATAACAGATTCCGTTCGGGAATACGCCGCCACGGAGTCATTTTCCCGTTTCTGCGGCTTTACGCAATTCCTTATGATTCCGTTCGGAAAGGTTATTGAATTAAGCTCCCGCAACTTTCGTCTTAAGGCAACACTGCGGCAACCGTTCTTTTCTTGCCGCTTACGCTTTTACAAAAGAGATTTTACGCTAAGCCGGCATCTTTAAGGAGAGATTTATATACCTTATCATCCTTGACGACGGCGTTCGGATTCTTTTTCAAGAACGCGTTAAGATAGTTGTTATACGCGTCTGCTTCAAGCCCGGCTTTTATCGTGTCCTCTAAGGTTTTGCGGATAGTTATAGATTCGGTCTTTTTATCCTTACCGTAAATAACCGTATAATCAAGCGGCAAGAGATGTTGCGTAAGATAATATTCCCTAGCGTTGACGGTGACTTGCTCGCCTTTTTCGTCAATAATCTCAATAGTATTTTCGGCGGGAATAATTTCGCTGATCTGTTCCTCGTCGAAAGGTCTAATGCCCGGTACGATCATAAAGATACCCGCATAGCCCGACGACATCGCCGCGGCGACTACCTCGTTGCCGCTGCCGCCTTCCTGTCCCAACGTTTTAAGGTCGGAGTACGCCGCGAGACCTCCGGCCGCGAACAACTCGCGCCCGCGTTTTGTGAATTCGGTAATATATGAAGAATCGCCCTCTAGGGTAAATACATATCCGAGGGGATTGTAGCTGTCGCTGTTGGCGTACATTCCGCCGTCGTCGCCCACCAAATACACCCACGTCTTAGCTAATTCCTGCGACAACAACATCTTATCTATCGGGCTTAAATCGCTGTCGGCTACAAGCTGCAAGCTCTCCTGAACCTGTGTCACAATACCTTTTTTGACCAGAACGCCGTCCTCGAAAACGTCGTACGCAGGCCACTTTTCGGGCAAATATGCCTGCGTCGCGCAAGTATATGCATTGACGGTAATCGTTTTTTCCGCAAGATCGACGGTGATCAAGTTATTATAATGATCGGAATCCAAATGCGGCGCGCCGCAGATTGCGCAAACACCGTTCTCATCGACGATATGTTTAGCCTTTTCTTCGTCGTCGGTTCCGGCGGCGGTGGTATATTTGCTGTTTGAAATCCAAATTGTCTTAGCGCGCGCGATCTGCTCGACATATGCTTGGAAAGCCGCATCGTTAGCGGTGTTATTCTTATATACGCGGTTCAGTTCGGCGAATTCCTCGTCGTCGAATTTCAACAGAATATTGTAAACATATGCGTACGCGGCAGGCTTTTCATGGTAAACGGTGCCGCTAAGAGATGATGATATTGCGTCGGAATAAGCGGTAGAACTCTTTTTGAAGCTTTCACGGTTGGCGGCGACTATCCTGTCGTATTCCGCCTGAACGGCGGCGTCGGACACGGTTATATCGCCCTTGATCATCTTTTCAAAACGTTCCATGATGACGGTCTTGAGCTGTACTCGGTAATAATAATCATAGGTTTTATATGAAGACGCGAGGTTTTTCAGCAGCTTAGCCATTGCCCTTTCAAAATATTCGTCTTCAATAAGCTCCGTCTTTTCTTTTGCTTCCTGTTCTTCCTTGTATTTGGGATTAAACGCATCTTTGCCGTTCACGGATAAGATCATCTTTGCGCGCACGGCGACCGTATCGTCGTTCATATCATACGCGTCTTCGAACGCCTTGTCATCCGGATCGGTTTCCGCGGCATCGTCCGCTTTTTCAGCCTCTTCGCGCACGGGGCGCGCGTCGGGAATATTTGTACCCCATTCGGCGGTATATACCGCGTCGCCGTTCATAACGGTCACGGAACTGTTTGCCGCATAGGTGTCATCGCCGTTTTTCCAACCTAAAAACTTCAAACCGTCCCTATGGATATACGGATTTTCCGGCAGCGTGACGGTATTGCCGGACTTCTGCCTGATCGGATCGGGATCGGCGCCCCAAATTTTCGGGTCGCGTTCGTCGGGATTCGCGACATAACCCTCTTCTCTCTCAAAGGTGATTTGATAGGTCTTGCCGTCGGGCTCCTCCGTTTCTTCAATTACGCCCTTGTTTGCCTCGTCCTCTTCGCGCAAGCTGTCCGCAAGGCTCTTGACGGCGGATTCGAGGTCGGCGTTCGTCGCGCGGACAGCCTTATCTATTTCAGACTTGGTGAGCAGCGATTCTATGGAATAATCCCTGCCGTTGGCGGCGGGACCGTGCTTCGCTTTCGCTATCTCGTCTTTAGCGTAAAGATATAACAATTCGCGGTTTGCAAGCTGTGTCAGCAGCAGCTTCAGAGTTTCCTCAACGCTGTAACCGTAATAATTTACGTAGACATATCCGTAAGAATTATAGCTCTCGAACAGCTCTCCGTAAGTGACGACGCCGGACTCGCCGTTGTATGCGACGGTGGCAAGCACTTGATTCTGAACGCGTTCTTGATTCTTCTTAATTATATTTTGGCAACCCGAAAGCATCGCGATGGTTGCGACCAACATAAGAACGACTAACAATATCTTTTTTTTCATCTGATTCTCCCGTTTTAACGCCGACATTACGGAGCTTCTTTAAGGTAACTTACGGATCAAACCGCCCCTTAAAATTATACCGAAACCGCACATACGCTAATCATGCATCATAAAAGTCTTAAATATACGTACGAGAATATTTCTCGCGGGTGAGCCGTAAACGGCTTGCCGGCTGTCCGCCGTATGCCGTTTGACGCGCAATGTACCGAGCATACGCGTAAGCACAGTGAAACGTAAGAAGTTTTGCTCTGTGCGCCGCAGACCGCTGATATACCGCGCATATGCGCAAGCGCAAATACTCTAAACGTGAGAAATATTATAACAGATATACAGCTTATATGCAAATAAAATTTGACCTTAAAAATTTTTCTTCAAGGGAAATCGCTTCCCCCGATAAATTTTCCGCCGTTTCTTCACAAACGTCTCACAATTTCTTCATAAACGACTGAAATTACTTTGACAAAACGGAACCGAATATATATAATATTATCCACGTAATCGGAAATGTTCCGTTGCGTATTCAATTCCTTACCCCGCAAGGGGTCAATGTCCATAAGGAGGTATGCCGTTTATGAATAAGTATGAGATTCTCTACATTATTAAAAACGACGTCGATGATGAGCGTAAGTCTGCACTGGCAGATAAATTCGCGGATTTGGTCACAACCTTGGGAGGAACCGTCGACGGCGTCGACAAATGGGGGACGAAGAAATTCGCGTATCCCATCAACTTCATGAACGAAGGATACTACGTTTTGATGAATTTCACCGCCGCCCCAACCGTTCCCGCCGAGCTTGACCGCCAAATGAAAATCATAGACGACATCGTAAGGCAAATGATCGTAAGAAAAGATTAACCGTCGGTTACGCCGCTTAAAACCGCGAAAGCGTCGCGGACGCATGCAAGGCGCTGAAACGAAAGGCGGACGGCGATCCGCACGATACGATAAGTTTGACAAATTCTGCAGCGGAGCGTATGTCAAGGCTAAGGAACATTGTTATATGGACTTCTGCTTTTGAAACGTACGTAACGCACTAAGGACGGACGGTGTCCGCCGTAGTATTCGAAAATTTTTATCGCGGAGCGTGCAAAGCGCGTATAAGGCAAATATCAAAATTTAAATACGGCGAACCGCCGCCGACAAAATAAGCGCAATAACCCGCAGCGGCCGACAAACAGGAGATTAACTATGAACAAAGTGTTCCTCATAGGCAACCTTACCAATGATCCTGAGTTACGCACTGTAGGAGACTTACCGCTTTGTAAATTCGGTTTGGCGGTATCGCGCCGTTTTTCCAAAGACGGACAGCGTGAAACCGACTTTTTCAACATAGTCGTGTGGAGAAACCAAGCCGAAAATTGCGCCAAATATCTGAGAAAAGGTTCAAAGGCGGCGGTTTCGGGCAGCGTACAAATCAGAAACTACGAAGCTAACGACGGCACTAAGCGCTATGTTACGGAAATCGCGGCGGACGAGGTGGAATTTTTATCGACAAAGAATGAGAGCGCGTACGACGACGGCGACGCGTTTGAAGGCAATGCCGGCGGCAGGCATTCTTCAGCTATGAAGCCCGTTGACGACGATTTGCCGTTTTAATTAACGCGATTTTACGCGTAAAACACGCAGGCGGTTTGAGTAACGAAGTAACGCATCGCGGAGAAGCATTTTAATTGACATGCTTTCATACGAAAAATATATGTTGCCCGTTTGCCGAACGCAACTAATTATCATTATTATTATCGGAGTAAAAATTATGAGTGAAGAAATAAAACAACGCCCTCCCAAAAGGGTTCCCAAAAAGAAAGTTTGCATCTTCTGCGTCGATAAACTTGACGACGTGGATTACAAGGATATACAGAAGTTGAAACGTTTCATATCCGAAAAGGGAAAAATTCTGCCCCGTCGGATGAGCGGAGTATGCGCCAAACACCAGCGTCCTCTTGCGAATGCAATCAAAAGAGCGCGCGTTATGGCGTTGCTTCCCTATAAAGCCGACTAACGACCGGACATAACCGCGATTGAAACTAAAACCGTAAACTCTATATAAAAAGTTATTTTTTAACGCCCTTGATAAGAGGGCGTTTTTTATACGATGCCGCCTCACCGCAAATCCGACCGATGAGCAAACACAATCCCGTTTAAAGCCGGAATCGTGAAATTCGCGCGAAAGGTCTTTTGGGGGACGCTCTCAGTCGAAGTGCTTTTTTATACGATGCCGCCTCACCGCAAATCCGACCAATGAGCAAACACAATCCCGTTTAAAGCCGGAATCGTGAAATTCGCGTGGAAAGTCTTAGATATTCTCGGTCAAAGGGCTTTTTTGGCGCTGCGTCACCTCTTTATAAAGCTGACAGACGCGCGGACAACAATCCCTTTTAAAGCCGGAACCGTGAAATTCGCGCGGAAAGTCTTAGATATTCTCGGTCAAAGGGCTTTT
>JAITEJ010000132.1 GCA_031282095.1 Clostridiales bacterium | reverse complement strand
AGGCGGCGATAGAGGATGAAGTTTATTTCCGCAATTGCGTTTCCGAGATAATCAGAGTGCGCGAAAACACGGCGTCCGAACTGAGAAAATTAGGATTTAAAGTGCTTCCGTCAAAAGCGAATTTCATTTTGGCAGGCTTAGACGGATTAAGCGGCGAACGCCTGTATGACGGACTTAAGGCCCGCGGCGTCCTGGTCCGATATTTTGATAAAGACCGCCTGCGCGGATTCGTCCGCATTACCATAGGTTCCGAATGCGATATGCGCAAACTCATAACCGCCGTGAAAAGCATAATAAAAGAGATACAGCCTTAGGCTAAAGCAGAAACGGGAACGGACGGATGGTGATGTACTTGAGTCTGCAACCGCAGTGAAAACCCGATAAAGGAACCATTGCATTAGGTTGAAATCGAAGAGGAAAACGGGCGTAGAGCGATATACTTAAGCCGATAACCGCAGTGAAACTCTATAAAAGAGCTATAACACTAAGTCGAAATCGAAGCGAAAAACGGAAACGATAAAAACACGGAGTAAAAACCGAAATATTCCGTTAAAAGGTCTGTCGCGGCAAACGGTGTATGAACGAAATAAACGGTAAAGGAGCCTGCATAAATTATGAGAAAAGTGAATGTTTCAAGAAAGACGAATGAAACGGATATAGCGCTTGAACTATCCCTTGAAGGAAAAGGACAAGGGAAGATAGACACCGGCTGCGCCTTTTTAAACCATATGTTGGAGTTATTTTCCTCGCACGCGCGTTTCAATTTATCGGTTTCTTGCACGGGCGACAAGGAAGTCGATTATCATCACTCCGTCGAGGATATAGGCATTGCCTTGGGCGAAGCGTTTAACGCGTGTTTAGGCGACAAGAAAGGGATCGCGCGTTACGGTACGGTCACCATTCCCATGGATGAGGCGTTGGCGTTTGTCGCCGTAGACATCAGCGGACGCGCGCATCTTTCCTTCGACGTGCCTTTGTCGGCGTCTAAGGTCGGAGATTTTGACACCGAACTCACGGAAGAATTTTTCGAAGGCTTTACACGCTCGGCGGGAATCACCCTGCATATCAAAAGCTTATCGGGAAAGAACACCCACCACGTCATAGAAGCCGTATTCAAGGCGTTCGCCCGCGCGCTACGTACGGCTGTCGCTCCTGATGATGCGTACGCAAACGAGGTGCCTTCCACGAAGGGTCTGCTGTGAATTTCGCGGCGCTTTGCCGAATGCTTTGCCCGTTTAACGCCATATGCGTAAATTACTCCGCAATTAAAGCGTTCATCCGCGTATGCAGTATGTTACGCCGTTGCTTTGCTCCTCCCTACGTTCGCCGCATTTAAGGTGTTCGTCTGCGTATGCAGTACGTGCGGTAAACTACTGTAAATTCGATTGCGTCCATATAGCGTTCGCCCGCGCGCTGCGTACGGCGGTCGTAGCATATGAGACTGCAAACGAAGTGCTTGCCCTCTACGGAGGGTCTGCCGTAATACGGCGTTCGCCCGCGCGTTGCGTGCCGCTGTCGTTCCTAATGGTGCGTATGCAAACGAGGTGCCCTCTACGGAGGGTCTGCCGTAATACGGCGTTCGCCCGCACGTTGCATACGGCGGGCGTAGCATATGAGACTGCAAACGAAGTGCCTGCCCTCTATGGAGGGGCTGTTGTAATATAGCGTTCGTCTGCGCGTTGCGTGCCGCTGTCGTTCTTGGTGATGCGTATGCAAACGAGATGCCCTCCGCGAAGGGTCTGCCGTATAACCCGCGACGCGTTTGTCGTTTGCTTTTTTCGGTTAATACTTGCGCGGCTTGTTCCGACCTTGCCGACTCGGTACGTTATCGCTTTGAAACGGAACGCCGCGGAGCGCAAAAGCCGGGTGTCGAGTTTTAGTTTTAAGGAGCGTATATGCTTGTTATAATCGATTACGGGGTCGGAAATTTATTTTCTCTGTCAAGTTCCCTGAAAAGCTTAGGCATAGAAAGTAAAATTTCCGCCGAAAAGGAAGAGGTTCTGCGCGCCGACCGTATAATACTGCCGGGAGTGGGCGCCTTCGAGGACGCGGCGCGCAAGCTCAGGCAGAGCGGCTTAGATGCGCCCCTTTACGAATCCGTCGCGGATGGCAAACCCTTGCTCGGCATATGCCTAGGAATGCAACTGCTGTTCGATAAAAGCTTTGAATACGGCGAACACGACGGATTGGGGCTTATCGCGGGTACGGTGCGCGCTATTGCCGACGATTTGACGCAGCCGTTGAAAATACCGCACATGGGCTGGAATTCGTTAAATTTCGTGAAACCGTCACCTTTATTTAAGTATAATAAGGACGGCGATTTCGTTTATTTCGTGCATTCGTATTACGCGCGGGACTGTGCCGGCGATACGTTGGCGGTCGCCGATTACGGTATACCGCTTACGGCGGCGGTAGGGCGCGGAAATGTGTTCGGGACGCAGTTTCACCCCGAAAAAAGCGGCTCCGCGGGCTTAAGACTTCTGAAAGCTTTTTCGGAATTATAACGCGGATAATTTGCTTAAGGACACCCGTGGACGCGACAGCGTACTAACGCATATAAAGAATCGTCGCGCGCTCAATCGGATTATGATTGATATACGCGGCAGCGCACGAACGCGTTTAAAACTTAAATTTACGGCTTACTCTTTATGTAAGACCACGGAGCCTATATGAGAATTTTTCCCGCTATCGATATCAAGTCCGGTAACGCCGTCAGACTGACTAAAGGCGATTACAACGAAATGAAGGTGTATTCATCGTCGCCGCTCGCCGTTTTAGAGGGTTTCAAGTCCTTGGGCGCGGATGCGTTGCACGTTGTCGATTTAGACGGCGCTAAGGACGGAAACCTCGGCAACTTCGCCGTAATTAAGGAGCTTGTTTCGGCGGGCGGTATATTCGTGGAGGTAGGCGGCGGCATACGCGACTTAGAACGAATAGAACGCTATTTGGACGCGGGCGCGAGCCGGGTTATTTTGGGAACGGGGGCCGTTAAAAATTACTCCTTCGTTGAAGAATCCGTCAAGCGCTTCGGCGCGGCGGTCGCAGTGGGCGTGGACGTAAAAGACGGGTTTGTCGCGGTAAACGGTTGGAAAGAGATAACCGCCGTGCGGGCGTACGAATTCGTCGAGCGCCTTAAAAACTCCGGCGTACAAACGGTGATTTACACGGATATTTCACGCGACGGCACACTGTCGGGCGCTAATATCGGAGCATACGGAGAACTGCAAAAAATCGGAGTGAACGTAGTCGCGTCCGGCGGAATAACTTTTGAGCGCGAAATAACCGAGCTTAAGGCGTTGGGAATATACGGCGCTATTCTGGGAAAGGCGCTGTACGAAGGCAGATTGTCGTTGGCGCGCGCTTTGGAACTCGCCGAATAGCCGCTTTATGCAACAAAAAGGCAGTATTATTGCGTTTGGCGGGAAAACTTGAGAGCGCGAAACAATTGAATTGAAGACGTTGGATATATGATGCCGTTTCGGGTAAATCGCCGTTGAGGCAGGTTGTTCCGGGCGCGCATTGAAACCCGCCGAATAAACGCGGGCAATGTTAGACAACGAGCTTTAACGAACGGAATAATTGAAGCTTGTCAAACAACCGCCCTATCCGATGCTTAATAACGTTAAACGACGGCTTTTAACGGAAGAGAAAACAAAATGAACGGTCTTACTAAAAGAATCATACCGTGTCTGGACGTACGCGACGGACGTGTGGTCAAGGGAATAAACTTCAGCGGAATCCGCGATGTGGAAAGCCCCGTTGAGCTTGCTAAATTCTATAATGAAAGCGGCGCGGACGAGTTGGTTTTCTATGACATAACCGCCTCTTACGAGGAGCGCGGTCTTTTCACGGATATACTGCGCCGAGCGGCAAGCGAGATCTTTATTCCGCTCACCGTCGGCGGCGGTATAAACGACGTAAGCGACTTCGACAGAGTGCTTAAATGCGGCGCGGATAAAGTCAGCGTAAATTCGGGTGCGATAAGAAACCCGGAACTGATAGCGGAAGCGGCGCAAAAATACGGCAATCAATGCGTGGTACTCTCCATGGACGTCAAGCGTGAAAACGGCGGATTCGCCGTATACGCAAAGGGCGGCAGAATTCCGACCGGTTTGGACGCCGTGGAATGGGCGGTATTCGGCGAACGTCACGGAGCGGGCGAGTTAGTCGTGAACAGCATAGACACTGACGGCGTCAAGGACGGCTTCGATTTGGAAATGCTTACGGCAATTTCCTCGCGTGTATCAATCCCCGTCATCGCTTCCGGCGGCGCGGGCGGTATCCGTCATTTTATCGAACTGTTTAAAGCCGTTCCCGCGGTGGACGCGGGGCTTGCCGCCTCTATCTTTCATTTCAAGGAAGTGGCTGTAAACGATTTAAAACGACGGCTGAAGGACGAGGGAATAAACGTGCGGCTTTAAAAGCCGCCGCCATAACCCGCGAATAAAGCCGTTTTTGCCGCGTATCGGATTTTGCGGTCGCTGTCCCTCCGTTTTAAGGGAGCAGTTGTAAATGACCTAAAACGACGGCTGAAGGGTAAAAGAATAA
>JAITEJ010000125.1 GCA_031282095.1 Clostridiales bacterium | reverse complement strand
CCCTCCAGATATTCTCCTACGCCCTTACCTTCCAGTTGCGGTATAAGCTGTCCGTAGGTGCGCTTGCCGATGGCGATAGGCGCGATGCCTATTTCGCTCAAGTCGATGTAGAGGACGTCTTTCACAAAATACAGCCCTATCCACTTAGTGGAGCTGTCTCCGAACACCGCGTGTACCTCTATGCCGAGCTGACTGTTGGCTAAGTTGTTGAAGTCGACGGAGGCTATAAACCTTATGGATATATTAATTTCCGCGCCCGTCGCCTCCGGAATTACGGCCTCTATGCCCCATAAGTCGCCTATCAGGTCGGCGAACAAGCCGCCGAAGTCTACTGTGCCGGTCGTCATCTGCACGTGCAGATCAACGTTGAAGCTGATCGATATCGCCGCGTTCATAAAATTCGTGGCGTCTCTGGGAACTTCGGGCGGCAAGAAAGACTTGGGATGATTAAATAAAAGCGATATGTCGGACAGACCGGCGTAAAGGTCGATCGCGCCGGCGTTTATCGTCAGACCGAGCGCCAACTCTCTTATGCTCTGCAAGGGCATTTCCTTGCCTATCTCAAGACCTATGCTCATAGAGCCGAGAATTTCGGTTATGTCGCTTCCGAGAATGTGGGAGAACACCAAGCCTAAAATCTCACGGGTTATGGACAGGCGGTACAGCGGGTCGCTCATGACCAGCGTCAGGAAGGAATCCCTTATGTATGTGCCGCCGCCCGATGCGGAATCGTCCGCCGACGTGGACGCGGCGTCGTCGCCCGACGCGAGCGCCAACACGAGATCCACAAAGTTTTCCACGACCACGGGGGCGGGATCGCCTTCGAATATGTTGGTGCCGTCAAGATACAGCGCGCCGCGGACTATGTAGATGCCGCCCAACAGCTTATACTCGTCGTCCGGGGTCTTTTCCAGAAGCTGCAGCGCTATCTCCAAAGAATCCCAGTTGCCGCCGGTTAAGTCGCTCAAAATGAACGGACGGAACATCGGCACCGCGGATTTAGCATCCGTGAAGTCGCCGTACACAAAATAATTTCCCGCATCCTCCGCGCGGAATCCGTCGCGGTAAAGCTTGCCGGATTCGATAAGCGCGGCGGAGTTTGACGCCGTGACCGTTCCGCTTATGTACGCCCCCGAAGCGTTCCGCTCGTAATATTTCACGGAAGCGTCAAAAGCCTCGCCCGCAAGAACCTTAACCATAGCCGCCGAGCCGCTTCGAATGAAGTATTGCAGCGCGGGGTCAAATTCGTAAACGGCGTTTCCATCCGCGTCCTTAATCACATTGCCGTACTCATCCGTTCTCTCGCGTCCGTATATAACGCCCCATGAGCCGTCCGCAAGAGCGCCGTAGTATTCGGCGGAATTGTCGAATCCGGCTCCCACGTCCACGGCTGCGTAGCTTTGCGTTTTTTCTAGCGGACGGTACAAACCGTCCACGCTTTCCGTGTTGCGGGTGTAATACTGCGCCGACGGATCGTATTCCGCGGTGTTTTGCGCGAGCAGTCTGCCTTTGGGAACCTCAATATATTCGCCCAAAACCTCGTTGTAGTAATAATATTGAGTGTTAAAGTCGTAACTCTCCTTTTCTTTCACCGCTATAAGCGCGGTCGTGCCGCCCTTAGTGAAATAGCTTACGCCGTCCTTGAAGAGAGGCGCGCCCTCGCCCGAGCGGTACGAATACAAGGAGGACTCTCCCTGCCCTATATCCACGCCCTTGACGCCTATAAATACGCCGCCCGCCTTGCGGAAATACATGTCGTCCGGGTTGACAGCCTCGCCGGCGGGTCTTGTCATTATAGAACCGCCGCTCTTTGAATAGAATATGTAGGAATTAAACGCGCTTTCGCGGAGATTACTGTACGCAGTCACCTTGCCGCTCGCTTCGTCTATGCCGTAATATGTGGCGCCGGCGTCGTATTCAACGGCAACGTAATAATATTCGTAACTGAAATCGGCCGGAACCATAGCGTAGGAAACGTCTCCGCCCGCCGAAACCGAACTGCTTATCTGATAGTATGAAACTCCGGATTCCGCCGCGACGCCTTCCGGGACCATGGAATACCCTGCGGTCAGGTTGTTGCCTATGCCGAAAAATTCCGCAAGGTCAAGGCTGACGGAAATTCTGCCGTAAAGCGCTTTTTCCAACAAACCGACGTCCAGTTTAAGCCCGCCTAAAATAAGTTCGGCGTCAGGAAGCAGCTGCATAATAAGGGAATTAACCGTGTCGGTAAAGTCGTACTCGTTAATTCCGGCGGCGTTCATCTTATAACTGCCGTGGTTGTCAAGGACGTAACGCCCCACTGATGAATCGAAGCTGTAAAGCGCCCCCGTATAGCCGGGCTCGGCAGGCTCGAAACTGCCGGTCGCATTCGCCGTCATGGAAAGCGTCACCGACAATTCTATGGTTTGTGTAAGCAGGCTCGCTAAATCGGGAATGCCGGTGAGAACGTTGTTATCAACTATCCCGCTCACGCCGCCGAAACTTAAGTTGTAGGTTATAAACGAGAAGCCAACGCCCAAACCGTTGGTAAGCCACAAGTCGAAATCGAGTGTTAAATTGCGGTTATCTACTCGTTCATCCTCAAAATTGAGATACAATCCGCTTGTTCTGCCGATAAGCTTGCCCGTTTCGTAGTCGTACATGAAGAAACTGTCCGTGGTGTTTTCCAGTCTTACGCCGAGCAGCATATCAAGGATATCTGAAACGACGACGTCCAACGCCTTAGGAAGCAGAGCTATGCCGAACTGGCTGTGATTGATAAAAATCTTATCCAACACGCCGTTCACTATACGGCCTACGGTGTCCGTAGTTTCATCGGAAGCGACCGCGGAGCCGGAGGATGTGCCGAGCGCGGAATCGCCCCTTATACCCTCCTAGCCGGCGGGCGTATCAAGCCCCGCAGGGAACAGCAACGCCGCCAAATCCAAACCGGAGTACTTAAACTGCGGTCCGTCGATCGCGCTCATGTCCACGTAAAGGGTATTTCTTATTAGATAAAGCGACACCGTCCTTTCGTTCGCGGTGAGCTGAATGCCAACCTCAAGACCGGCGAACGCCGCCCCCAATATGCCGTTAAGGTCGATAGAAGAGGTGCCGGCTATAAGCCCGAAAAGATCCAGTTTATCTAAAATCGGGCGCAGATCCAGCATAGCGGAAATTTTGACTTGTATAGCGTTGTGTACGGGATCGTTGGTATAGACCAAAAGCCCCATTCTTTGAAGTAGCTCGGTAAGGATTACGCTCAAATTAATATTGATGCCGCCTAAAGCAAGCGAGGGCAGACCGCTCACCAAACCCGACACCGCGTCCATACCCGCGATGCCGCCGATAATCGGAGACAGGTCGTGCGGACGCAGGCGGTACTCGCCGTAGTCGTCCTGACGGTAACTGCCCGGGACGTTCACGAAAGCCCTGCCGTACTCCGCGATAACCTCCGCGGCGTTTTTACCCTCCGCCAACACGTATGTGCGCGCGGGGATATCCAAATAATAGAACCTCGTATGCCCAAAATGCTGCGGCGCGTCATATTCAAAGTAACTCGTATAACGCGCGTATTCGGGAATCTCCTCGTCCTTAAGAATAGGCTCGTATCCCGCGTCAATGTTATATCTTATCTCAAATTCCAGTTCAAAATAAAGCTTGGGGTTTGCGCCGAAGTCTATAAACGAGCCGGCGACGGCGTTCGCAATCCTTCCCGCGACTAAGTTGGAGCGCGCCAGCTGTATCATGGGATCGCTTACGGATATACGCAGCGCGAGTACGGAGCTTGACAGGCTTATTTCCACGGAGGGAGCCTCAAGGTTAATCGCAAGCGACAGCGCCACGCCCAGTCCCTCAAAGAAGGGACGCATCGTCGCTTCTCCGGCGACATACGGGGTTTTGCCGGCGTTTATAATGTTCTCCAGCGAATCCTCTATGAAACGTCCTTCGTCGTTTTGGAAGTAGAACGTTCCGGCGTCCCCGTGAACGTCGTGATCGTACTCAACATAGGAGGGTTGCGTAAGATAGCCGAATATGCTCGGCATAAAGCTTTCCAGCAAGGCGTAGAAGAGATTTTGCACAAGCGTAAGCTTTATGTTTTTCTCGGCAAGCTCAAAGATGATACGAGCGCTGTCGATGACCTCGCCTGCGGCCGCCAGCGCCGCATCCTCATCCGACGCGGGTATTATGTTGTTAAGAAGGTCGAACAGCATAGATACGAGATCGTTTACCTGTTCGGGGGCGTCGAACTTAAACGGAGCGGCATTTAAGGAGCCGGTTTGGACGTAAATCACCGAGCCGGACAGATACAAGCCGAACACGACGGTGTTGCCGCCCTTGACGTCGATAAGCTCTATCAGCAGTTCGTTCTCGCCTACGGAATTTTTGTTGAGATTCGCCTCTATCAGCAGGAGAAGGTCGATATATAAATTCTCTTCTATATTGAGGTTGAACGCCAGCGCCAAATCGGATACGAACGCGCTCAGTATGTCATTTACGGGAATTTCCGATTTGTAGAGATCCGCGCGGAGTCCCACCGAAACCGACAGAGATATCTCCGACAGATCCTGCAAAGATTTATATTCGCCGCGGTTCACTCCGGCTATGCCGCCAGACGTCAGGCTGACGTTCAGTCCGCCCAATCCAATACCTACAACGAACGGAGGCAGCGCGAGCGACACCTGCAATTCCATAGCCGCGACGTTAAATCTCAGATAGCTGTAGTCGCCGTCCAAAAGAGGCAGATTGAACATAGCGTCCGCGACCGTGCCGCCGAACAGCAACGGCAACAGCGCGTTCAGGAGATTTTCGTGAAGGTTTACGGAAACGAAGGAAGAATCAATCGAAAGCGAACGTATCGCGCCGTTTATAAGCCCGAACACCGTTTCGTAAGTGCCGTTCGGGTTATTTTTGTATTCCTCGCCGTCCGCCTGTCCCGCCGCCGAGGTCGTCGCGGAAGCGCCCGCGGATATTACGGTCGCGCTCTCTCGGTAGGACATGCCCAAAAGATCGCCCAATGCCACGCCGTCAACCTTAAGCTTAACTCCGTTGGCGAACGACGAGTCTATGTCAATGTAAACGGAGTTCAGCGGCATACCCGACGCGCTGTCGCCGTCATAGAACAAATAGACGCCTATGACCTTTACGCCGGTGCCGTACCTTCCGTTGTATATCTCTATGGCTATATCGCTGTGCGTCAGTATATAGTTAATGTCGAAGCCGCGCTGAACGTAGAGGTTCAGACCCGCCGCCGTTTGCTGAACGGTGGCTTCCTTTAATTTGCGTGAGGACGGGTCGTAATATAAAAGTCCCAGTCCCTGATCCGTGGTCAGCTTTGCGACGCCGTGTTCGGACGGCACGTACTGAGAATACAGCGCGTCTCCGCTCTCCGCGGCGTTTTTGACGTAAAGCGTGCGTTCCGCGGCTATGTCGTCGCTGTTGTAATACGCGGATATTTCATCCGGGCGCGCAGGGCGGTATTCCCCGTCCGCATACGCGTACAAACCGAAGCTTTTATCGGTGGAATAAATCAATTCTCCGTGCTTCGCCGTATTCAACGACACGAGCAGACCGTCGTCGAGCACAAATATGTCCGGCTTGCGCACGGTATAATCGGCGTCTTTCGCGGGAGACACGACGGCCGAATACAAATTATTCGCAAGCAGTAGCGCCGCCTTTATTTGAGTTCCGTCTGCGGATATCAGTTTTGAACCGTCAAGACAGTAGAGTCCCGATCCGGCGTCTATCACGCCGTTAGAAGCAATCTCAGCGGCATAATAAGTCCCGCCCTCTTCGGGATCGCCGACAAACGCCGAATATACGTCGTTCCCGTTTTCGTCGATTCCGCCGTATACATATACATAGCCCGCGGCCGCTCTCAGAACGCCCGGAGCGGCGCCGTATACGTAGAACGCGTTGCCGCTTAAAGTTCGTTCATAGTCCACAGCCGACCTGACATAGTAAGCCGCCCCGTTCACAATGATGCCGGAAGCCCTGACGTAACCGCCGTTTCCGTACGTCCAAAACTCGCCGCCGCCGAGCAACTCCTCTTCCGTCGCGGGGCGCAAAACGGATATATCCGTCTCTTTGATCGTGAATATCGATCTTCTCGCAGAGATCTCGGTCTCCGTAGCCGCGCGCAAAGCATAGCCCGCTCCCGCGTCGCTTTCATTATAATAGAATGCGGAACCGCTTAATATCTCCGCCGCGTCGGCGGGGACGAGGTCTTTCACATAATACAACGGATAACCGGCTTCGGTTTTGATATAAACGACGCCGTGCTTGCCGGGATCGTACGAAACATAATCGTTGGGATTCACGCGTATATCCAACGCCAGTCTGATGCCTAGCGCGGAATTTATACTTCCCAAAAGCTGATATTCGATAAGCAGCTTGGAGATAAACGAGGACAGGCTGTCCCCGGTCAACTGCAACAGCGCGTCGGGATCGGCTTCACCCAAGTTAAGCAACTCGGCAAGCACGTCCTCCAATCCCCATTCGCCCAAATTCCATTCCGGAGTGTCCTTTCCCGTCGAGGACGCCTCAAAAGAGACGTAGGCGGACGCTTCCAGATAAAGACCCGACAAGCCCTTGCCGTCGTTGCTCAGGTCTACGGACGAATACTCCAAACCGAAAGAACGGCGGGAAATATTGTGCGCGGTAAAACCGAGTTCCAGCGCGTTTACGCCCAGCTCCAGTTTCATTATTTCATTGTCCGCGCTGTCGCCAAGCGACAAAGACAGATATAACTTAGAGAACATTCCGCTCGCCGCTTCTCCGGTTTCAATGCCGGCTTCCGCGACTATGGACGGTATATTTACGCCCAAAAGGTTAAGCAGCAACGCGGATAAACCTTCCGCAAGCTTTAATTGCAGTCCGCTGTCCTGTATTGCGAGAAGCACAAGGAAAGTGGTGCCGAATTGATCGGCGGCGCCGCCTACTCCCGCGTCCGCCGCGGCGGTGAGAGCCGGAGACTCCTTTATTATGAGCCCCGTGATTAAATCCATTATATCTATGGAAATAGCGACCTTTTCCACGCCTACCGACGATAAGTCCGCATACAAAATGCCGCCTATATAGTAAATGCCGAACAGCACGGTATTCGTGTTCTTATTCTTGACTTCCAGCAGCAGCTGCGTATTGTCGGCTTCCTGTTGGGTGCCGGTGGTGTAGACGGTGCCGTAAAGCGGAACCTTCGCGGTATCCTCCGGCGAATATTTAACGTATCCGTTCGCACGTAACGAAAAACCGAAAATGCCTTCGTCGTAGAGCGGCGAATTTGTATACCGCTCCGAAGCGTAAGAGCCGTCGGGAATTTTCTCGTATTTATTTTCGCCCTTTAACTTTACGTACTGCGTCTGATAGAACACCGCTTCCTGAACGGATGACGCCGCGTACTTGCCCTGATCTAAAACGTATAAGGGCTTCATGAAAGATTTATTGACCTTGCCGCTCACGGGTTCGCGCTTAAGCAAAGCCGTCAGCACTGAAGATAAGTCTATGTTCGCTTCAAGTTTGACGTCTAAATCCAGATTTATGTTGTCGTAAATGTCCAGCAGAGTGCCGACTTCCACACTTTTTCTGTTAAATTCGGCTGCGTCAAGCTCAAATTTAAGGGTTCGCGGCACGATGCCCTCTTCTTTATAGCTTATCGTAAAACTCCTTACGCTCGGATCGGACACGTTTATTAAAACGACGTTTCCGTCAATGCTTCCGGGCAGACCGTTTATCGTTATTTCATTATTCGTGAAGTATGCGCCGCCGCCGCCGGGAATCAAACCGCGCGGCAGATCAATAGCGAGAATATAGACCGCGTCGCTGCCGTATCCGGTAAATCCGCAACGCGCGGCAAGTTCCGCCGCCGCGGGATAGACCGTGCCTTTGACGGAATAGGTGTCGGAGTTTTGTTTGGCAAAGCTGATATACTGACGGGCGCCGTCTGAAATACGCTGCTCCTGACCGTCAAGATACGTGCCGTAAGAAAGCATATTTGCAAGCATCCCGCCCAACATTTTCTGAAGGCTTATGGAACTGCCCTTTAGATCGATATCGACGTATGCGCCGGCGGCGAGCCATATGTTGGGATGGGCGACTATATCCGCGTAGTCCAGCATATTCACCGGTTTTATGCTTTGCGGCGCAAGCGAGAGTCTGAGACTGCCGAGGGATAAACCGAGATTCAACCTGTCGGGAACGGATGCGTAAAGGTTAACGGACAGCTTGGATATATCCATACCCTCGCCGAAGTTTACGGACAGCCCGAGATTGCTAAACAGGTCGTCGCCGAGTTGCAAAGGATTGCCCTTGCGATCCTCTATGCTGATCGAGAATGAACCGTCGCCGTCCCACACGCCGAGTATGTTCAGAACAGCCTGCAGAATGTTCTTGGCAAGCACGATTTCCAACGACGTGTCGCTCAGCTTAACGCCGGAAAGCGCCGCGCCGATTATTCCCATAATGTCGATGCCGCCGGACGCGCCGTCGTCCGCCGAGGTCAGCGCGACCCCGAGACCGTCTAAAACGGCGTTTAAATCGAATTTGATGCGCTCTATACCGAAAGCCGACGCGTCCAAATAAAATGCGCCGCCCGTCATAATCAACTCTAAAACAACGGAATTTGTGTTCAGATCCGTCACCGCCACCCGCAGATCGGATTGCAGAATATCACCGATATTTACGTTCGCTTCCAAAATAAAGGCATATCTCGCGTCAATTTCCGCATGAAAATCTATAAGTAGCTTAGCAAGAAGAGTGCCTAAACCGATAGACGACGCGTCCGCCGAGATATTAAGCCGGTTCCACTCGCCGGCGGGAATCCTCAGATCGAATTCACCGCCAAGCGAAATATATACCGTTTCCAAAGCAAGCTGACCGTTTTCGTCCAAAGGAATATAGTCGGCGCGGTTGGCGTCGCTGTGGAAGTTCGGCATCGTATAGTCCTCTACAAGCGTACCGTAGAGCAGCTTTGCGTTCAAATCTATGGATATAAGGTCGGCAACGCCGTTTTTTTCGCCTATAGTTACGCCCAAACCAAAATCCACGTCGTCTTCGAAATTTACGTATATATCAATTGATGTGATGGGCAGGGTAAGCCCCGGAGCAATCGCGCCGAGAACCATGTCTATAATTTCCGAGGACAGCACGGCGGTTATGGACTTAACCGACAGCAAACCCTCCGTTATGCCGTCGCCCCTGTTGATTTCCACGTTGCCCAAAATCGTGGTTATAAGACCGAAAATGTCCAGTTCCTCGGCGGACGCCCTCGCGCCTATAGAGGCGTAAGGTATCACTATGTCGCCGTCTGCGAACATTTTGCTGAGTTCTGATGCGGTCGCCGCGTCCGCGGAGCCGGAGGACGAACCCATACCCAACAGAGAACCGTCAACCAAGCCGTCTACAAGACCGTTCAGAGCGTTTCGCAGCATGGACGTGAGGTTAATCGGCTGTCCGTCTATGTAGCTTATTTTAAATTTACCCGCGCCCAATCCGCCTAAATCCAAATAAAAACTCTCGTCCGCGCCGACATAGTAAAAGCCTATGCGCAGCACTCCTCTTTCATATATCTCTACAAAAAGCTCCGATCGGTCATTGTTGATAAAGTCGAGATTTCCCCGAATCTTCGCGTCGAATTCAAACGCGGTTTCTTTGGTCACGTCGAAATAAATGTCGTTAAGTCCGGAAAGATCGGGGAGACCGCCGATTAGTCCTAAAATTCCGCCCAAACCGCCGAGTATGTCGCCCACGGTATAATGGTTTTCTCTCATGACGATGCTGAACTTGGCGTCCATACTCAATGCTGTGGGAGAAAACTTCGTCATGCCGGACGTATCAATTTCGGGAATATCGATTATAGGAGTGTCGTCAAGCTGAATCTTGTTGATCGCCGCCGATATTAAAAGCGGGCTCTCTCCGACGGGTTGCACGTTCATACTAACGTTCGCACCCATGAAGCGTCCGCCGTTCGTATCGCAAACTATGCTCCCTTTAACCGACTTAAGCGTTTCAATAAGATTGAAAACGTCTAAACCGATAAGCTCTTTGGCAATGTTGTTGATACTGACGAACATATCCCCTTTCAGCAGGTCTCCGACCAGACCGATGTTTAAAAGCGTGCTCAAAAGACCGCCCAGGTTGAGAGGAATCACCATGCGCTGAATTCCTCCTCCTAAGTCGTAAATCTCGCTGTTGCCGAGCATAAGCGCGCCCACCCATCTGAGAAGGTCGCCTATCTTGATGCCGCCTAAATCGATGGAGAATTGACGCAGGAAGTAGCCGATAAGCTCCCCGAAGCCTTCCGTGCCCTCTTCGGGATACGATGAAAACGTGCCGTCGTCGTGAAGATTTAATTTTAAGCCGTACCAAAGGTCGTTGACCGCGGAAAACAAAGAGGAGAAGTTTACGCTGTCTATGTAAGCGACATGTTTGCCGCCCTTTATGCCGGAGCTGTCTATAAGCATCACGCCGTCGTACATGTATATGCCGATCAAAACCTCGCGGGGCGAAATGCCGTTCGCGGAAACGTAGGAACGTATAAGTTCCAGTTTAAAACGTGAATCGGAGTTGTTTATTGTGGAAATCGCTCCCTGAAGAACGACGTCGAAAATGCTTCGTACGCCGTCGCGCTCCAAAGAAAAATTGAAGCCGAAATCAAAATTTATGAAATCCGGGTCAAAGGCGGCCTCGTTGTAACGCTTCATCGCGACCACGGAGTCGTAAAGCTTAACCAAGGCGTCCACGCCGGGCATGGTGCCCGCGAGTATCGCTTCGGATGCCGTATTGTCCGGCACGGCAGGCTCCTCCGTATCGTCGGAAACGCAAGCGGAAAGCGCGACGATCATCAGAACCGCCAATACCGCGAGAAGGATAACCTTCAATCTCAGCTTTTTCATAAATCCTCCTGATTCGCAAACAAAACGGCGACCGCCTTGTCCGAACGACGGGCGCTAACCCGCCGGAATATGCCTTTTATAAAACGGACCTTGTCCGATACGATTTTTACATACAATTTGCGTCAAAAACCGCCGTAAGGCGGCACTTATCCCAAAGTTCACGTAGTAATTATTATAATATATATACGCACGCGTGTCAATCCCGATTTTTCAAATTAATCACGGAAATTCAACGCCCTCGATACGTCCGTCCCGATTTACAGACAGCGTTCAGCGTTTTTCGGTCAATTAAGTTTTTCAATCGACCGCACGGGGACTTTTGCTCCGTCCCATACATTGCAAACCGCC
>JAITEJ010000107.1 GCA_031282095.1 Clostridiales bacterium | reverse complement strand
GCCGAATCCCCCGCGTTGGTTGCGACGTCTTCCGCTGCGCCCTCAGCGTCGGGCGCGGCGTTTTCCGTCGCGACGACCGTATCGGTCGTTTCGGTTTCTCCGTCGGTTTTTTCTTCATCCTCGCGCGGAGTGAGCGCGACGCATATGACCTTGGAATCGCCTTTTAAACGCATTACGATGACGCCCTGCCCGGCGCGGCCTATGCGGTTGATTTCCTCGGCCTTAACGCGGATTATAACTCCGTTGTCGGCTATAAGGACTATATCGGTATCGGGCGGGATGACTTTGAGGCAAACCAAATCGCCGGTCTTATCGTTGAAGTTGCCCGCCTTAATGCCCATGCCGGCGCGACCTTGACTTCTGTATTCCTCGGCGTCGGTGCGCTTGCCGTAGCCTTTCGCGGTGACGGTGAGTATATCGCAGCCCTCCTTGACGACGGCGATGTCCACGACGTATTCGTCCTCTCCCAGCCTTATACTCTTGACGCCGCGCGCGCTTCTGCCCATTTCGCGGACGTCGTTCTCGTTGAAGCGTATGCTCTTTCCTGAGGATGCGGCAAGAATTATATCGTCCTCTCCGTTGGTGATAACCGCGCCGATAAGCTCGTCGCCGTCAATCAGCATAATCGCTTTTTTACCGTTGGCTTGTATCCTTTCAAACTCGGTCAGGTCCGTCTTCTTAATTAAGCCGTTTCTTGTGGCAAGCACGAGGAAGCCTTCCGCGCCTTCCTGCAAACGAAGAAGCGTGGTAACCTTTTCGCCCTCCGAGAGTTGCAACAGGTTTATGATAGCGCGTCCTCGGGAGGTGCGCGCGGCTTCCGGAACCTCGTAGCCCATCATGCGATAAACCTTTCCTTTGTTGGTGAAGAAAAGCAGACTTTCGTGCGTGTTGGTGATAAACATATTCTCCACGAAGTCCTCTTCCTTGGTCTTATGCGCCTGAATTCCCATTCCGCCTCTGCCTTGACTCTTATACTCGGAAACCGGCATACGCTTAATGTAGCCGAAGTGCGTCATGGAAACCACTATGTCCTCGCGGTCGATGAGGTCCGCAATATTAAGCTCGGAATAATCATAGCTTAATTCCGAGCGGCGCGGATTGTTGTATTTTTCTTTAATCTCCAAAAGTTCGTTTACGATGATTTCATTGACGTTTTCAATAGAGGAAAGTATACGCTTATACTCCGCGATTTCAATCCGTTTTTGTGTCAGTTCGTCGTTGAGTTTATCGACCTCTAAGCTCGTCAAACGGCGCAGCTTCATTTCAATAATGGCGTTCGCCTGCCTGTCTGAAAGAAGGAAACGTTCCATCAGGTTTTTTTCGGCGGAGGACGCGTCGTCCGATTGTCTGATAATCGCGATTACCTCGTTTATATTAGCCTGGGCGATCACCAATCCCGCAAGAATGTGTTCGCGTTCCTCGGCTTTTACGAGGTCGTATTTGGTGCGCCGTATTACGACCTCCTCCTGATGCTTGATATAATACTCCAAAATCTGCTTAAGGTTGAGTATGCGCGGCACTCCGTCCACCAGACAGAGAAGAATTATGCTGTTTGTGATCTGAAGGTTGGTCTGTTTATAAAGCGTATTCAGCACTACCTGCGGGTTAGCGTCCTTTTTTACGTCTATGACGATACGCATACCCGTGCGGTCTGTTTCCTCCTTTATGTCAGAAATGCCCTCAAGCCTCTTGTCCTTAACCTGATCGGCGACGGCGACGATAAGCTTCTCTTTGTTGACCTGATAGGGAATTTCCGTGACGATTATACGGCTCTTCCCGTTAGGTAATTCCTCAATCTCGGTACGCGCGCGGATAATAGCCGCGCCCCTTCCCGTCTTATACGCCTGCCGTATGGCGGCGCGCCCCATGACGATCGCCGCCGTCGGGTAATCTGGGGCGGGAATATAGTCCATCAATTCTTCCACCGTCAACTCGGGGTTCTTCATCAAAGCGACCGTGCCGTCGATAATCTCTCCGAGATTATGCGGCGGTATGGATGTCGCCATACCCACGGCTATTCCGTCGGAGCCGTTTACAAGCAAATTCGGATAACGGGACGGCAGCACGCGCGGCTGCATTTCCGTTTCGTCAAAGTTCGGATAGAAATCCACCGTATCCTTTTCAATGTCGCGCAGCATCTCGGATGAGATTTTGGCCAGACGCGCCTCCGTATATCTCTGCGCCGCCGCCGGATCGCCGTCTACGGAGCCGAAATTCCCGTGACCGTCAACAAGCGGATAACGTATGGAAAAGTCCTGCGCCAACCGCACCAACGCCTCGTAAACGGAAGAATCTCCGTGCGGATGGTATTTGCCCAAAACGTCCCCGACAATTCTGGCGCATTTTCTGTACGGCTTGTCGGAATACAAATTCAGTTCGCTCATGGCGTAAAGCACCCGTCTGTGAACGGGCTTTAATCCGTCGCGTACGTCGGGTATTGCGCGCGATACGTTGACCGCCATAGCGTACGCTATAAACGACTTTTTCATCTCCTCTTCAACCTTAATCTTGACGACGTTGGTCTTCGCGAGATGCTCAACAAAATCTCTTTCTTTTTCGTTATTGTTATTCTTTTTCGCCATAATAATGCCTTATACGCCTTTCGGCGCGCAAATTTCTCCGAGTCACTCCGTATTATTCAATCAACCCCCGCGCGCCTTCTCGGTTTCATTCCGAAAGCGCACGGTTAAAGCATAATCCGTATATGACATAACTTTTTTATATATTTAAACCGCTTTATATTCCCAAACCGCGTTTTTTCGGATAAACCGATTCCGTGCAAACGGCTTAAGCGTCTGATTCTCAGATGAAAGCGAATTTTTTTTCTGCAACCGCGCTTCGCCGAATAAATCGTTTTTCGAATAAATCCGTGCGTGAAACGGCTTAAACGTCTAACTCTTCGACGAGGGTAGCGTTCTCTTCTATAAACGCGCGTCTCAATTCCGGCTGTTCTCCCATAAGCAACGTGAAGATCTCGTCGGCGGCTATAGCGTCCTCCATGGATACCTGCAACAACGTGCGCGTTTCGGGGTTCATAGTAGTTTCCCAAAGCTGATCGGCGTTCATTTCGCCCAAGCCTTTATAACGCTGTACGTCTACGCCCTTTCTTCCGGCTTCCTCAAGATAGGCGTTTAACGCCTCGTCCGTATAGAAATATTTATCGGACTTACCCTTTGACACTTTATAAAGAGGCGGCTGTGCGATATAGACGTGACCCTCCTCGATAAGCTTGGGCATGAAACGGAAAAAAAACGTCAGCAGCAGTATCCTGATATGACTGCCGTCCACGTCCGCGTCGGTCATACAAATTATGCGGTTGTATCTCAGACGCGCCGCGTCAAAACCGGCGTTTATGCCGCATCCGAACGCCGTTATCATAGCTTGTATTTCCGCATTTTCTAACACTTTATGCAGACGCGCCTTTTCCACGTTGAGGATTTTACCGCGCAAAGGCAAAATTGCCTGAAAACGTCTGTCGCGTCCCTGTTTGGCGGTGCCGCCCGCGGAATCGCCCTCCACAAGATAGATTTCGCAGACGGTGGGATCCTTATCGGAGCAATCGGACAGTTTTCCGGGCAGCGTAGTGGACTCCAACACGCTCTTACGGGCAAGCTCTCTCGCCTTACGCGCCGCGTCGCGCGCCTTTTGCGCCATAATGCTCTTTAAAATAAGATCGCGCGCTTCCTTGGGATGTTCTTCAAGATAGGTGCCTAAGCCGTCTTGAACGACTTTAGACACGATCGCGCGCATCTCGCTGTTACCTAATTTGGTCTTGGTCTGCCCCTCGAACTGCGGCTCCTGAAGCTTTACGCTGATGACGGCGGTTATGCCCTCGCGGACGTCCTCGCCGGACAGCTTGTCGCCGTTCTTCAGAATGTTGGACTGAGTGCCGTAGTCGTTTATAACCTTTGTAAGAGCGGCCTTAAACCCGTCCAAATGCGCGCCGCCCTCTTCGGTGTTGATATTATTCGCATAGGTAAGCACGGTCTCGTTGTATGTGTCGTTATATTGTATCGCGATCTCCGCTTCGCCCTCTCTGCCGCCGTTGTCGGTAAAAGGCGTCCGAATGTAAACGATTTCCGTAAAAACTTTTTCTTTCCCTTTATTCAGATTTTCCACAAACTGGACTATTCCGCCTTCGTAAAGAAACAACTCATCGCGTTCGCAGCCCTCGCGGCGGTCGGCAAGAGAAATCGCAAGCCCTTTGTTCAAATAGGCAAGCTCGCGAAGCCGCGTTTTAAGAATGTCGTAACTAAATTCATTTTTTTCGAAAATCTCGTCATAATCGGGATAAAAAGTCACGACCGTGCCCGTTTCATTGCCGCATTCGCCGACTATCGCAAGAGGCTTTTGAGCTACGCCCCTGTTAAACGTCATTTTATATATACGACCGTTTTGTTTAACCTCGACGTCCAACCATTCCGAAAGAGCGTTGACGCAGGACACGCCCACGCCGTGCAAACCGCCGGAGATCTTGTAGCCGCCGTTGCCGAACTTACCGCCGGCATGTAGCTTGGTAAGCACGACCTCCACCGCCGACTTGCCCTCTTTCTCGATAATGCCGGTAGGGATGCCGCGCCCGTTATCCGCTACGCGTATTGAGCCGTCCTTTAAAATCTCCGTTTTGATCTCGGTGCAAAAGCCCGCCAGCGCCTCGTCAATCGAATTGTCGACGACCTCGGTGACCAAATGATGAAGCCCGCGCGAATCGGTTGACCCTATATACATTCCGGGACGCTTTCTGACGGGATCCAACCCCTCCAAGATTTGAATGTCTTGCTCGTTATAACTGTGCTTTACTTCTTCCATACAATTTTCCTTGCTCGGCGCTTGCCGAATCGTTTAAACGTTTAACCCCCGAGAACCGAATTTCGTCCGTTCGAAATGGGAACGTTTGTTGTTTTTATCCGGGATTTCCTTCTTGGACCCGCTCCGCGGCGACCGAAGGCGCAAAGGTGAATACGGGCGGCATATGAGCTAATCAAGCGGCGCCGTTAATGATACGGGCTCACATCGCCGCTTTGCGCGCCCGTTCGTTCGTAATTGCCTGTTTCCGGACGCGAATGGCGCGTACAGTCCTTTTCACATATCGCGCATTATCATTTCAAACCTCTATAAAAATACGCGCGAGCGCACGCAGAATATATTAATATACTATTTATGTTATTATAACAAAAAAACGCTGTCAAGTAAAGCGTTTATGTCCTCTTTCGAATTACGTCATTCGTTGTGTACGTTACGACGTAAATAAATAAACCGGAAGCTCATAATACGGCGTCTATTTCGCTTTTTGGCTCGCCGGAATTCGCCTTGTTATTCCTTAATGCGTATTCGGTCAACAAAAACGCCGTATTGATTCATCACGGCAATTGACGCGAACCCGCATGGCATGATATAATACAGATAATGCGAATTAAAACGGTTAAGCTTAAAAATTTCCGTAACTACGGCGAACAAGTCGTAGAGTTTTCTAGCGGGCTGAATGTGTTGGCGGGAAAAAACGCCAGCGGCAAAACTAATCTTTTGGAGGCGATATATTTATCGGGCGTCGGGCGCTCGCCGCGCACTTCTAAGGAAAAAGAACTGATTCGATACAACGAGG
>JAITEJ010000061.1 GCA_031282095.1 Clostridiales bacterium | reverse complement strand
CGACATGTTTTTCATAAGATTCTCCACTGGATTTTCATCAAACCGTTATGGTATTTATTCATAGTTTCTTTTCTATTATACTATGTAAATCACAATTAACAATAATTTTATTGATTTTTTCGTAAAATTCTGTTAAATTGATACGGAGCGGTTAATGTTGTCCCCTATTCAGCGGATAAGTCCCGCCGACCGCAAGGAGATTCCGGCGGGTCGTTAGATAGTCTGAAGTCCAGGGCGTCCGCCGACCGGCGAACCCGGCAGCAAGGAGATTCCGTATGAAACAAAACAATCCCTTATATAACGATTCGGCTGCCATCGCCGACTTTAACGGAATTTGCGCCGACTTGCGTGCCGGCAAGCTTATCCTGGCAACCAAAGATATACGCCGTTTGCTGAAGTGCATGGTCTATTACGACGAACTTCGGGAAATAATAGAGGGCTGCAAGACGGGCTTCGACTATCCGAAAGCCTATTCGCGCGCGATTGTCGGCTTAGGAGCGCACGCGGTCTTTAAACTCCCGCAAAGCCCTAAACTTCGCGTCGCGCTCGTCGTATGCCTCTTAGCGGAATTCGATATGCAAAAACGCGACCTAATAAAATTCGTCCTCGACTATTTCCCGTCCGAGAACAGCAACCGCGCATACGAACGATTCGCCGAGAACCTGATATACCCGTTTCAAGAGGCGTTTAATCTGATTTACGGCGGCGGCGGCATTCCCGAAACCGTACAATATGAGGATGAATGCGGTTCTCTCTCGGTCGGTCTTGCCGCACAGGCGCACCGCCTGTTGTCCGACATAACAAAGGCGTTGACCGGCGCGTCCATGGACGCCGCCGCGCGCGACGAATGTCTTACCGTCACCGAGGGTTTCACGCTTGCCTTGGACACGCGCGACCCCTTCCTCATAAAGGTAATTTGGATAGGCTTAAAAAGAACCCTCGCAGGCATACGGCCGGTGGCCGGAAAACTCCGCGATCTTGAAGAAATATTGCGTGTTTACAAGGCTATTTGAAAAATACCGCGTATGCGAAAACATAAATCTCTTAACAATGCGGTCGGAAAGCTCCGTAACCGCGGAGAAAGATTGCGGATAGGCGAAGCTATCCGAAAATCCCGCGGGTACAAGAACATAAATCTCTTAACAACAAAAACGAAAGGACTGTCTTCGGTACAGTTCCGTCTACAGTCCCTTCATAACCAATCGTTTTTTGTCTAACTTTTGGGGTTCATGTCAAACTGCTCCGCGTTTTTTTGTTCTCTATGTTATAATCTGTTAAAATGCGATTTATCCGCATTGCAAAGAGGACATCTGTAATTATCTCCCGGAGGAGTATCTCCGTTGTATATGTATCCGCACACGTCGCAACGCCACAGTTTAACCTTTTGCGCCTCGCCGTCCGTCGGCTGCGCGGGGGTCTCGACGGGAGGAACATAACTCGGCGCAAGCTTGGGCGTCATCCCATTTTTGACCTTATGGTAATAAGCGTATGTCATGGACGGCACGTCGCTCAATATTCCGGCGTCGATTAACTCTCCCGCGAACACTATATGCGTTCCCACATCAAGGGCGGAAGTCACGCGCACCGAATAGAACGCGTTGGTTCCGTCTAAGAGATAACGGTTGTGCAGTGAATCCTCTTGATATTTCAAGTCCGCGAATTTGTTTCGGCGCAGAGTCGTCGTCGTGCCGTCGTTTTCAGTCCGATGCATTACCTCCCGTCCCGAAAAGAAACCGAACGCGGAAACGGCGCCGGTAATGTTCGCCTCCTCGGAGATCGCCGATACGGTGAATATCCCCGACTGCAAGATATAATCGCAAGTCAAATTCTTCTTGTTAAGGGTAATCGCAAGCTTCGGAGGTTCGGAAGTAACCTGTAAAAGTGTGTTGGCTACGCAGCCGTTATGCCGTGTGCCCAAGTGAGTCGTTACGATGTATAATCCGCAACTTATATTGTTTAATGCTTTCAGTTCCATAATTCTTTCCTCTCGAATTGTTATTTTATTTTTTATCGCCTGCACGGGGGGTGTTCTCATTCCCGAAAACACTCTCCGTTCAAAACCACGCCGCTGAACGACGGTGCCTTTCCTTTGTAACGGACTTCAAACATCCCGCATAATAATAAATGCCCCGCATTTAAACTTTATGCGCGTTAAACGAATTTCACGCCGACCGAAACCTCTCCCGGGCGGCTTCACGCCTTCGGTACGAACGTACGTTAAACGGATTTTACGACAAACCGTCGGCGAAATCTACACATTCGTCCGCCGCTTCACGGCTTATTTTAAACATTTGCGCAACGGGGAAAGCATGGACGGCGTTGCTCCCCTTTCCGTGAAACAGCCGCGCATGAACGCCCTTTTCAACAAGCCCGTCATAAAAGGCGCGTCCGCCCGCCGTAAGTTTGTCCCTTTCGGCGGTTATGACCATCGTCGGAGGAAAAGCCTCGGTAATGAAACGCTCCGGCGACATACCGGCATAATTCGGCGAATCCTTATCCGCGGACGCGAGATCGCCGCCGTAATTCGCTTCTATGAAATACCTGATATGCGGAAAACCCGACTGCAGCGCCTTATCGACGTCATATATACCGCAATTCAAAATCACTCCGCGGCATTTACAATCCCGCGACGCGGCGTTCAGGCGGAACAGCTCCTTATACTCCGCGTTGGATGAAATTGCCGCCGCGGTCGCCGCTAGCATCGCCCCCGCCGAATCGCCGCACAAAAACAAGCGATCAAGGTCAAGGCTGAAACGTTCGGCGTTTTCCGCGGTCCATGCCAACGCGTTATAAACGTTTTCGATAGGCGCGGGGTGCGTATAACGCGGGGCAAGTCCGTAAAAGACGCTCACGGTAAAATATCCCGCCGCCGCGAATTTGGAGACGAAAGCCTCGCGGAACTCAGGTCTGCCGGACACGAACCCGCCGCCGTGAATATAGAACAGTACGGGACGCTTACCTCCGTTTGCCGCGGCGTCCTCACCGTAACAAAGGTTTAAGTACGGCCGCCTATCGTCGCAGTAACGTATCTTCCTTTGATATTTGAGCCCGCGCGCCTTACCGATGTCGTAAACCGTCGCTTTACCCAACCTTTCGCTGAACACGTACAAGGCTTTGATAAACGCGTGGAGCGCCCGTCTGCCGGGCATGATTTTCTTCTTTCCGTCAATCATCGCAGTTTTCCTCCGTACGCGAGCGGCCGCCTTACCTTTTCACTCCGCCGGATTGATAATCGGCTTTTGCTCCGTGCCGTCCTCTATTTCTATTTCATACTCCGAAACGCCGTCCACCTCGTATTGCGCTTCCTTACCCATAAAAAGCAGTATCCTGTTCATAACGTGTTTGGATATTGCGAACGCTTGCGACACCGCGAAAGCGTGTACCGCCGCCGCGCCCTCCGCATGAAAATGCTCGAACGGAACGCCGTTTTCCGTAAGCCGTTCTTTCATAAGCTCTCCGCAAACTTTCAGCGGATCGTTCTGCGCGGTTACGAGGAACGATTTGGGAAAATCCGGCTTAATAAAATGTATCGGCGACATGGTGACCGCGTAATCGTCGTACGGCATTTCCTCCAACGGGCGGCCGTAATAAGCATAGATATAACTTGAAATATACTTAAACCCGGATTCAAGGGCCGCTTCGACGTCGTAAACCCCGCAATTGAGGATAAGCCCCTGAAACTTTATGTCGTCGCACGGCTTATCGAGCAACAACAACTCGCGGTATTCCGGATTGACGGAAGCCGCGCCTACGATCGCCGCCAAATGCGCGCCCGCCGATTCCCCGCCCAACCATATGCGGTCGACGTCCGCTTCCGGGAAGTCGGTTTGAGACTTAAGCCATTTCAACGCGCGGTAGATGTTGACGACCGACATGGGATGTGAATATTCCGGCGAATAACCGTAGAATACGTTAAGCGTCAGAAAGCCCGCGGCCGCTATGCGCGAAACGAACGCCTCCCGATCCTCCGGGCGACCCGAAACCCAACCGCCGCCGTGAATATAGACAAAGACGGGCAGTTTTTCCCCTTCCTTGCGCTCCGTCGGGCGGCACACGTTCAAATAGAGAGTTTCATCGTCACTTGCGTAGCGTATTTTTCGGACATATTCCACATTTTTCGCCTTATTGACGTTAAAAATCGTGCAATAACCCAACCATTCGTCCAAATGCAAACGCGCCTTGGGAAACAAGTAGAACTTATCAAGTCCGCCTCGTTTTATAAAGCTTTTTTCCGCCAGCTCTCCCAACGCGGGAAGCTTTTCGCGGATTCTTTTTATCATATCGAAAAGTTTTTGACTATCCATTTCAATTCTTTCTCAAATTCCAGACCGAAACGCGTATCCGAACCCGACGACGCGGTACGCCTGACCGCGCGGTCGGTAAATTCGGCGGAAAGCTCCACCGCTTCGGAAAACTCCCGACCCGAAAGTATCGCGGCTATCATGACGCTCGAGAACACGTCTCCCGCGCCGTGAAAAAAGCCGTCAATCTCCGGCGAAAACACATATCCCGCCGCGCCGTTCTCAATCCAGCCCGTTCCTATCATTCCTCCGCCGTTAGGTATCCCCGTCACCGCCGCGCGCGGACATATATCCCGCAAGCTTCGCAAGATCGCGTCGCAACCTCCGAAACCCGTCTTTCCGTAATCGGCGCCCGTAAGCAGACACGCTTCCGTGAGATTCGGGAATATGTAATCCGCCGTCTCCGCAAGACCTCGCATAACGGCGGGAAACGTATCCGCAAAGCCCGAATAAAGCTCGCCGGCGTCCCCCATGACCGGGTCCAGAAAGAATTTGCCGCCCGGTTTCAAAAAGTCGGCTAAAACCCTCCGCACCAAATCCGCTTGCTTTTCGGATGCCAAATAACCCGAATAAACGGCGTCGAATTTAAGCCCCAACGCGCCCCAATGCGCGATGATTTTCTTCATTTCGGCGGTCATGTCATGTACGGTGTACCCGCTGAAACCGCCCGTCTGCGTA
>JAITEJ010000053.1 GCA_031282095.1 Clostridiales bacterium | reverse complement strand
TCGGAGTCGTGCGCGATTTCATATATTTCATTCCCACTAACTTTGCTGTGTTTAACCTTGCCGATTCTGCGATCACCATAGGCGCGTTTCTGCTGATAGCGTATTTGATTATCAGTCTTTTCAGGGACGGTAAGGCGAAAAAGAACGAAAACGGCGAAACGGAAGAGATTCCAATGGAGAAAATCCACGGCGTTGATAATGAGGAATTGCCGAACGACGATAAAACTACAGATATCGTCGACGCGGGATTGCCTAACAACGTCGAATCGGCGGAGCATTGATAACGCGGGTTGCCTAACGGCGAAATTACCGAACGACGGTAAAATGACTGATATCGTTAATGCGGGATTGCCTAACAACGGCGAATCGGCGGAGCATTGATAGCGCGGGTTGCCTAACGGCGGAATTACCTAACGACGATAAAACTACAGATATCGTTAATGCGGAATTGCCGAACGACGACGAAACGGCGGGACATGGTTGACAACGACGGGACATGGACGACACGGAAATACAAAAAATAATGAAACAGTCTATACCGCCGGCGCAAAGATACGAAGCGTTATCTAAACGGAAAAGAATGCGTACGGCGGTATTATATAGGAATAAATCGTATATGAAAACGGCAAAAGCGAGTGTTTTTTAAAGGTGTGCGTGTGGAGGAATTGATATTTACCGTCGAAAATTTTTCGGGCAGAGCGGACGTCTACCTCGCTTCCGTTTCCGAAGTTTCGCGTTCGCAGATACGGACTGTAGCGGACGAGTTCGGAGTGAAGGTTAACGGCCGCACGGTCAAGGCGTCGCATACCGTCGTCCCCGGAGATACGGTGCATATGGCGTTGCCGGCGCCGCGTCCGCTGAGTCTGGAGCCGCAGGATATTCCCCTTGAAATCGTATACGAGGATGAATATTTGGCGGTTATAAACAAGCCGCAGGGACTTGTCGTTCATCCCGCCGCAGGTTCGGAAAGCGGTACGTTGGTTAACGCGCTGCTTTTTCGGCTGAGTTCGCTTTCCTCAATAAACGGCGTGATCCGCCCCGGAATCGTACACCGTCTTGATAAGAACACATCCGGTTTGCTGGTGGTCGCCAAAACCGACGCGGCGCACCGCAAGCTTGCCGAGGACATCGCGGAAAAAGAAACCAAGCGGTTGTATTTCGCGCTGTTGGACGGCAATGTAAAGGATGACGACGGCGTAATAGAAGCGGCTATAGCGCGCAGTCCGTCGGACAGAAAAAAGATGGCGGTCGTGACGGGAGGAAGAAGCGCCGTGACGCTTTACCGCGTTTTAGAACGTTTCGGCAAGTATACCTTTGTGGAGTTTGAGCTGAAAACCGGACGTACGCACCAAATACGCGTACACGCGCGTCATATCGGTCATCCCGTCGCCGGCGACGGACTGTACGGCGGCAGCGATGAATTTAAACTCAAAGGGCAATTGCTGCACGCGCACAGATTGGTCTTGACTCATCCTGTAAGCGGCGGGAAAATGATCTTTGAAGCCGCGCTTCCGGATTATTTTGATAAGGTTTTAGCATCGCTGCGCCTAAAAAGCCGCGCTTAAAGCGCGGCGTAGTTTTATTTTTTGCGATCGGTTCACGCTGTTTCAGATGTTCGGATCGTATCACTCCGCTTACGTAAACGCCGGCGAGGCGCGGCGGAAAATTCCGCGGCTCGGCTGAATCAAAAAGACGCGGCGATCGGTTACGGACTGTCGCCGCCGTAACAATAATACATATGCCTTTAGATTTATTTACATTAAAACCGCTTGCCGAGGAATTGAACGAACTTCTCGCCGGCGGCAGAGTCGATAAAATCACTCAACCCGAGGCGGATGAAATCCGTCTTTTTTTGCGCGCGCAAGGAAAGAACCGTTGTCTTGTCATAAGCGCCAATCCGCAGGCTCCGCGCTGTCATCTTACCGTTTCCAAACGCGCCAATCCCTTAAACGCTCCCGCGTTTCTCATGCTTTTGAGAAAACATCTCGCGGGAGCGGTTTTGACGGCGGTCGGCATATACAATGAAGACAGGGTGGTCAAATTTACTTTTCTGTCTAAAACGGAAATGCTTGATCAAACAGAGTTTCATATATATGCGGAGCTTATGAACCGATACAGCAATATTGTGCTTACGGACGCGGACGATGTGATTATGGACGCGGTTAAGCATATACCGTTGGATGCGGCGCGTGATAAGTGCGTGCTTCGCGGCGTTAAATATCGCTTGGCGCCGCAGGACAAAAGCTGCTTTTTATCAGATGAAACCGATACCGTAATCAATACTTTTTGCGGAACGACCTTATATCGCTATATGCAACAGCGTATAAGCGGCTTTGCGGCGGCTACCGTCAACGAGGTGTTGTTCCGCGCGGAGACCGCGGGCGACGCCGAAAAACTGACGAAGTCGGAGGCGGATAAAATTAAAGACGTGCTGAATTCGTTCAGGAATATCCGCGCTCAGGACTTCTATCTGCCGTGCGTATCCCGTTCGCCTAAGGACTTCATGCCTATGCGCTATCTATCGGTTTCGTCCGTTTCGGATTGTACGGCGTTTCCTACGCTGAACGAAGCCGCCG
>JAITEJ010000042.1 GCA_031282095.1 Clostridiales bacterium | reverse complement strand
CCGTCGTGTACGCAGGTGCGCTGCGTTCTGACTATTCGCAAAGAATTTTCGGTACAACAAACCGGTGTCGATTGCTCCGCGACTAAAACATTTTTCATAAAATTATACCCCCTGCACCTTTCGGCACACTCATATTTCTTGTTTAAACGCCGTTCCGCCGCTAAAAACATCAATTCCCCGCGCAAAGACGCGGAAACCTGCGAATCGCAACAACGCCGTATGCGCTCTCTACGCCGTTCTGTTTGTCAAGAAACATCAGGCGACCGCGCGCTAAAGCCGCGCGACAGGCGCGTTTTCAGTCAAAAAACGTCACTTTAGCCGGAAGCCGTACGGGTTTGCTTATACAGTTTAAACGTTCGGCGTCATTATGTCAATAGTCTTTTAAAAAGTTTTTGCATATGAGGCACGCCTCGCAATACGATAAACCCCATGCCCTCTTTAAAATACAGGCTCATTCAATTTATTCGGCGTTCTGTCTGTAAAAATAAGACGAAAAAATACGAATATAACTTAAACCGCACGCCGCCGCAAGCTTATAATACAATCCGCGCGAAATTTAATCTTATTTTTTCTGAAGCACTTTTATTCTGGCGTACGCGCGGGCTAAGGTCGCTTTACTCAAGCCTATTTCTATATCGTTGCGCGCGCACAACAGCTTTGCCTTATGTTCGTCTATAGCGCGCTGGACGCGGTCAAGCTCAATCTCCTCCGGCCATTCCATCGTTTGGCAGAGGATAACGGTTTTATCCGGACGCACCACGACAAAGCCCTCTCCGTGAGCTGCCGTACGATCCCCGCTCTCTGTTTTTAGCACTATGGATGCGGGCTGCAAGCCTATTGCCACGGGCGCGTGACCCGCGAGAATGCCGAGCTGCCCCGCGGGCGTCTCTATAATCAGGCTTTCGACCTCGCCGTCAAAGAAGGTCTTTTCCGGCGTCAGCATTTCTACTCTAAAAGGTTTCATTCGGTAACGCGCTGCGCTTTGTTTGCGGCGTTATATTTTTCTATGATTTCATCTAAGTCGCCGGCAAAATAAAAGAATGTTTCGGGAATCTCGTCGGCTTCGCCCGCCAAAATACGTTCAATGCTTTCCACGGTCTTTTGCAACGGAACGAAACGCCCCTCCATATTGGTATAAACCGCGGAAACAAAGAAAGGCTGCGAGAAGAATCGCAGAATTTTTCTCGCGCGGTAGACAGTCACCTTATCGGTCTCGGATAATTCCTCCATGCCGAGTATTGCGATTATATCCTGAAGCTCTTTGTAACGCTGCAGGGTTTCCTGCGTTCTGCGCGCCGCCTCGTAGTGACGTTTGCCTACGATAGCGGGCGTTAATATGCGCGAAGAGGATTGTAAAGGGTCGATTGCGGGATATATGCCTTCTTCCACGACCTTGCGGGAAAGGACCGTCGTGGCGTCCAGGTGGGAAAATATAGTGGCGGGCGCGGGGTCGGTAAGGTCGTCCGCGGGTACGTATATAGCTTGAACGGAGGTGATCGAGGCGTCCTTTGTGGTGGTTATACGTTCCTCCAGCAGTCCGAGTTCCACCGCCAAAGTGGGCTGATAGCCCACCGCCGAGGGCATGCGCCCCAAAAGCGCGGATACCTCGCTGCCCGCCTGAACGTAACGGAAGATGTTGTCGATGAACAGCAGAACGTCGGTTTTTTTTACGTCGCGGAAATATTCCGCGACGGTCAATCCCGTGAACGCCACGCGCATACGCGACCCCGGCGGCTCGTTCATCTGCCCGAATACCAGCGCGGTGTTTTTCAGAGTGCCGCTTTCCTCCATTTCGGAGAGCATATCGTTGCCCTCGCGCGAGCGTTCGCCTACGCCCGTAAATATAGAATATTCGCCGTGTTCCGCGGCGATACTTCTGATAAGCTCCAAAATAAGCACGGTTTTGCCTACGCCGGCTCCGCCGAACAGCCCGATTTTGCCGCCACGCGTGTAGGGTGTGAGCAGATCGATGACCTTTATTCCCGTTTCCAAAATCTCTATTTTGCCCGATTGTTCCCCGAATTTAGGCGGCGCGCGGTGAATGGACAAATACGCCTCGGCGTCTATCGCGCCCTTTTCGTCGATAGGCTCGCCCAGTACGTTAAGCACGCGCCCTAAAACGCCGACGCCTACGGGCACCATAATCGGATTGCCGGTGGCAAGAACCTCGGCGCCGCGCGAAAGCCCTTCATTCGCCTCTAAAGATATAGCGCGCACGACATAGTTGTCCAGATAGCCTTCTACCTCAAGCGTTATTTGCTTTCCCGCGCAATCCGCCAAAAGTTTTTCGTAGATTTTAGGCACATAGTCGTTAAAGCGTACGTCTATAACAGGACCTATGATTTGCGTCACAGTTCCTTTCGCCGTAAAAACGGCTTCCTTTTTTTCGACATCGGGATTTTTCCTGTTTTCCATAGCTTTTTAACTCTGATTCGGTTTTTTCGCCGTTTGACGCTCAGACGCGCCGCCGGTAAGCTCCGTTAACTCCGTGGTGATCTGCGCCTGTCTCGCCCTGTGATAGACAAGCTCCAATTCGTCCAGCATATCGCCGGCGTTTTTGGTCGCGGAACTCATAGCCTCCATGCGCTCCATATGCTCGCACATTACGGCCTGCACCAAGCAACTGTAAGTTAAGCCTAAGATATACTGCGGAACTAAGAGATTGAACACCTGTTCGGGAGTAGGCTCGAAGTCCAACTCCGAATAATAGCGGTTTTTCGGTTCCACGTCCGAGAAATCGCTTTTAAGAATGGGCAGCAGTCTCATGACGGCGGCGGTATTTTTTTTGCCGCCGTGCGCCGTATATATCAGGTAGGCGTTCAGTCCGCCGGCTTTCTCATATTCGTTCACCACGGCGGCGGTTATGCGCCGCGCATCCTCAATCGACGGATTCTGCGCGCTTCCCACGAAGTCCGATTCCACGTTAAATCCGACCCCGTTCAGGCGGTCGCGCGCGATACGCCCTATCGCATAAATATGTTTTTCTCCGTTTACGGCTTTTAATGTTTGTTCCGCATATGATAAAACGCGGTGATTGTATTCTCCCGCCAAACCGGTATCGCCGGATATGACGATATAGATCGACTTTCCGCTGCATGACTCGGCGAAATACGGATGGAATATATCGCCCTTGTGATCCAGAATACCCGCCATAACCTCGCGCACCTCGTGAAAGTAGCGCGTATTTTTGTAGTATTTGTCATTGGATTTCCGCATTTTCGACACGCTGATAAGTTCCATCGCCTTAGTTATCTGCGAGGTTTCCTTAACGCTTTTTATACGGTTTTTGATTTCAACAATATTCTGCATTTATGCGCCGCCGTTCCGCGTAATTTTTCAGACCGCAACTTCCCGACTCCCGTTATGAGCCGCTTCCGTTTCCGCAATTTATCTAGCCGCGATTTTTAGGTCTCCGTTGCGCGCCGCTTCCGTTTTCACCATTTGTTCAGCCGCAACTTTTCAATCTCCGCAGCGAGCCGCCGTTTCCCATATTTTTCAATCCGAAATTTCTATTCCCTGTCGGGTACGGTGTAATTAGCCGTGAAATCCTCTGTGGCGCGGCGTAAGATATTCGCGCTTTCCTCGTCGAGATCCCCCGTATCCTTGATGATTTTTATTATATCGGGGTTGGTGGCGGCGATATAATTATAGTACGCGTCCAAAAACTTACCTATTTCGCCGCGCGGTATAGCGGTCAAAGCCTTATTGACTATAGCGAATAAATATATTTCCTCGCGCAGCGTACTGAGCGGCGCGCTTTCCGGCTGTCTGATCGCCTCTTCCGTCCTCACGCCGTTTTCTATGATTTCCCGCGTGGCGGTGTCGAGTGACGAGCCGAACTGCGCGAAAACCGCTAGCTCGCGGTACTGCGCTATGTCCAAACGCATCCTTGAGCTCAGCTTTCGGGTCAGCTTAGTCTGCGCGGATCCGCCTACGCGGCTGACCGAAAGCCCTACGTTTATGGCGGGACGCTGTCCGGCGTTAAAAAGCTCCTTAGACAGATAAATCTGACCGTCGGTTATGCTTATTACGTTAGTGGGTATATACGCGGATATGTCGCCCGCCTGCGTTTCTATGATTGGCAGGGCGGTAATGGACCCGCCTCCCAGTCTGTCGGAAAGCTTCGCCGCCCGTTCCAAAAGCTTACTGTGAACATAGAATATATCGCCGGGATAGGCTTCGCGTCCGGCGGGACGTTTCAACAGCAAAGAAATGGT
>JAITEJ010000129.1 GCA_031282095.1 Clostridiales bacterium | reverse complement strand
GGCGGCGGAGGCGGCGCGGGTGCGCGGAGTAAATGTCGTTATCACGGCGGCACGCGGCTCAAGCAACAACGCGGCGGTGTTTTTCAAACAATATAACGAATTTTTGGGCGGCTTGCCGGTAGCGCAAACATCGCCTTATATATCGACGTTTTTCGGCGCCGCGCCCGACCTTTCGCGCGCGCTTTACGTCGTAGTTTCGCAAAGCGGACGAAGCCCCGACACAGTGACTATGCTGAGAAACGCGAAGCGTAACGGCGCGCTGACCGTAGCGGTTACCAACGCGAGCGACAGCCCTATAGCAAGGGAAGCCGATTTCTTGTTGTCATTGGAAGCCGGAGAGGAGAGGGCGGTCGCCGCCACTAAGACGTTTACCGCCGAGCTTGCCGCGCTTGCGATCCTTGCCGAGGCGTTGAACGGCGCGGCCGGGGCTTTGACGCCGGCGGTCGCGGAAAAGGCGCGCGAGGTTACGGAAGCCTCGGTCACGCCCGACGCGGTGTTGCAAGCCTCTCAGTCGGCGATAATTTTGTCCCGCGGGCTCACCGAAGCGGTAGCCAAGGAATTCGCTTTAAAAATAACCGAAACAACCTATAAATTCACATTCGCGTCCTCTACGAACGAGTTTAAACACGGACCTCAAGCGTTGGTCGCGGACGGTACGCCCGTAATTTTACTCGCTCCGGACGGCGACTTCAGAACGGATTTTATTTCCGCGGCGGAAACCTTTAAAAAACGCGGCGCACATATAATAGCGTTTACGGATATAGAGGAGGTAGCCGCCGTCGCGGATTCGGCGGTAAGGATGCCGCCTTGCGGCGGAACGGAAGCCGCGTTCGTATACGCGCCCGCGATACAGGTTTACGCGGAGGCTCTCGCCGTTTCGTTGCGGTTATCGCCGGACGCGCCGCGCAATCTGAACAAGGTGACGGTGACGGAATAGCGTACGGGCATTCGTCGAAATTATATGGCTATTAACCGCCGGACGCGCCGCGCAATCTGAATGAAGCGGTAACAACGAGACAGGATATAAGCGTCCGTCGCTTGTAACTAAGACAGATTTGCGTTTTTTACAGTAAGGAGAAGTACATATAAATGAGCGGTTTTACCATTGCGAACAATTTGCTGATGTTTCTCGCGGGCTTAGGCGTGTTCCTTTACGCGATGAAGGTGCTGTCCAACAGCCTTGAGGCCCTTGCGGGAAGAAATCTTAAAAACATGCTGCAGCGCATGACGAAAAATAAGATCGCGGGCGTCGGCGTAGGCATGGGAGTCACCGTACTCATCCAAAGTTCATCCGCCACGACGGTTATGGTCATCGGTTTCGTAAACGTCGGGATGCTGACGCTTACGCAGGCGGCTACGGTCATATACGGAGCCAACATAGGCACGACCATAACCGCGCAATTGGTTGCGGTGGGGCTTTTGGGCGGCGATACTTTGAGCGTGTCTTTGCTTATCGCGGCGCTCGTGGGCGTCGCTTCGTTGATAACCCTGTTCACCGAAAAAGAGAACATTAAGCGCGTAGCCGGCATTCTTATCGGGGTAGGTTTGATTTTCGTCGGTCTCCAGTGGATGTCCGATTCTATGAGCGCGTTCGCGCACAGCGACGGGTTAGTGTCTTTTTTAAGCTCGCCGCTGTTGAAAAACAAAATACTTTTGGTGCTTATAGGCGTAGCGATCACCGCGGTGATTCAAAGTTCTTCGGCGTTCACCGGCATAATCATAGCGATGATGGCGGCGGGGCTGTTAAATATAAATCAAGGTATTTATCTGACATTCGGCAGCAACATAGGCACTTGCGTAACGGCGATCCTCGCTTGCCTGGGCAGCGGGACAAACGCGAAACGCGCCGCGCTTATACACCTTATATTCAACGTGACCGGCACCGTCGTTTTTATGCTGATAGGCTTGGGGTTGGATTACGGCGCTCTTATGGAAAGAATTTTCAGGGGCATGGCGGGTACGCAGCTCGCCATGATGCACACAATATTCAACGTCACCACCGTTCTGTTTGTTTTGCCGTTCACTTCGCTTCTGGTTAAGCTGACCGAGCGCATAATTTCGGAAAAGAAATCGGGAAAGGACAACGCGCCGCATACGGTATTTTTGGAATCTCACTTGTTGAATACGCCGCCCGCGGCGATAGGACAGCTTAAAAAAGAAGTCGCGGGCATGGCGGCCGTGGCTTTGGAGAACTTCAACCGAGCTATAGACGGCGTTATGTCGGGGAAACCCGACGACAGCAAAAGCCTTATCATGCAGGGAGAGGCGCAATTAAACTTTCTGAACAAAGAAATCCCCAAATTTTTGGTGAAGCTCTCCGCCCTGCCTCTCGAACAGCACGACGCTGTTTATGTGTCCACCGTATATCATTCGGTGTCCGATTTAGAGAGGATAGGCGATTATGCGAAAAATCTTCTCGAATATTCCGAAACGATGGCTCAGGATAATCTGTCCTTTTCGGCGGAAGCGCAGGAAGAAATGTCGGAACTGAAAGCTAAAATCAACAGCGTCTATGCGGAAGTGACCAAAATCGTCGCTGATTCTGATATTTCGCGCATAGAAACCGCCTACGCTTATGAACAGGAAGTGGACGATATGAAGGAAAAAATGATCAGAAACCACATCAAACGCTTAGAGGACGGAAGCTGTTCGGCTGAAACCGGCGCTCTTTATTATGCTATAGCCAGCGATTGCGAGCGCATATCCGACCACCTCATCAACATCGCCAACGCCGTCCGCTCCTATGCTAAGCTCCCGCGTAAAAAGGTCGTCCGGGAAGGAAACCCAGCGTAAAACAATATGAAAGACGATAAACGCGAATACACGGATAAAGAGATCTTGACCGACCGCGGTCCGGATGAATGCGGCGTCGCAAAGACGGCATCGCAGGATGATGTTTATTCGGACGGCTCCGAATGCGTTGAAACGAACGCCGGCACGGAGAAGAACGCCGCATCCGAAATGAACGCCGGCACGGGAAATGACACCCTAACCGAAACGGATACGGGTATCGCCAAAAAACACATATCAGGGCGCGGCGGGTATAGCGTGTCCGCGCGTGCGAGATATTGGATTCGTTTGGGATTGTATTTCGCGGCAGTGGGGGCGGGAGCGCTAATTATTTGGTTAGCGCACATTGTTTTCAGGGTGATAGGCTGAGCTTAAAAATGACGTGATAAACTTTTGCGTTTGCAAGAGACAATAAATAATTACCGCGTGACATAAAAAGGAATTTCAAGCGGATGCTTCAAACGGTAGGCTTCAAGCTTAAACGAAAGCGGTGTGAATATGAACATTTTCGTGGATAAACTATAATAATTACCGCGTGACATAAAAAGGAATTTCAAGCGGATGCTTCAAACGGTAAACTTCAAGCTTAAACGAAAGCGGTGTAAATATGAACATTTTCGTGGATAAACTTGCGATTGCAAGCAATAATAGACACAAACTGCGCGAAATAAAAGAGATTTTGGGCGGACGCTTCCGTCACCTTCTTTCGCTTGCCGAGTTGGGGTTGAATATTGAAATAGAGGAAACGGGAACGACATTTTTGGAGAACGCGCGGATAAAGGCGAGTACGGTCGCCGAACTGACTGGGTTGCCCGCGCTTGCCGACGACAGCGGATTAGAGGTCGCGGCGCTTTCCGGCGCGCCCGGGGTTTTTTCCGCGCGTTATGCGGGAGAACCCTGCGACCATCAAAAAAATAACGAAAAGCTGCTGGACGCATTGAAAGACTGCAAGGATCGACGCGCCTCTTTTGTGTCCGTGCAGATAATCCGCTTTCCCGACGGCTCGGAAATTTTCGCGGAGGGGCGCGCGTCGGGGGTCATATTGACCGCTCCCCGCGGTAAAGGCGGATTCGGCTACGATCCGCTTTTTTTGAGCGACGACCTCGGCGTTACTTTTGCCGAAGCCTCGTCCGAACAAAAAAATTCCGTCAGTCACCGCGCACGCGCCCTCGAAGCATTGTTGTTGCTTTTGAATGTCGAAAGAA
>JAITEJ010000097.1 GCA_031282095.1 Clostridiales bacterium | reverse complement strand
GCGGCGCGCGTTGAAATAACGGCTTAAGCCCCAAAAATCCGAAGGCAATTCGCCTGCATAAAGGGCGAATATTAAGGCGGTGCGCTGAAATAACGGCTTAGGTCCCAAAAATCCGAAGGCAATTCGCTTATGTAAAGGGCGAATGTTAATGCGGCGCGCGTTGTCGGGATGCCGGATAAGACCGTCACCGAGAAATAACGGCTTAAACCCGAAAGTTTCGGAGGCTTTTTTCGGGTTTGCCGAAAGAGAGTCCGCTTGTATATAAGGAAAACGTTATGACGGCACGCGAGAGTTTTATACGGGAAATAAACGCAGGAAATGTTTCCTGCATTTTTTCTTTATCAGACGGGACCGAACGCAGAGGGTTCGGTCGGGGCATCGCGCCGCTTGCCGAACTGTATATTCAGCATAAAGACGACCTTATAGGAGCGGAATGCTACGATAAAGCCATCGGAAGCGCCGCGGCGGCGCTGTTGGCGGATATAGGCGTTCGTTCTGTTTACGGTGCGGTTATGAGCGAGGGCGCGTTGAACGCGTTAAACGCCGTGGGTATAGAGGCGGCGTACGGTTCGCTTGTGCCGGTTATTCTGAACGGGAAAAGGCGGGAGCTGTGCGCTTTGGAGGCGCGCGTCCTCGGTCTAGACCAATCGCGCGCCGTAGCCGAAACGTTGGCGTTCTGCCGTGAACGCGGCGGCATTTGACTGCCTTGAGGAATTCGCCGCGCGTGAGCGGTCTGTTCTTCCCTCCGTGAAAGCATTACGGCGTTTGCCGCGCGTGAGCGATTTTTGACAGTCCGCTAAAAACCGCGGAAAATATTAAAAAACGGATAAAAGGCAACCGAAAAATTTGGTTTGCGAAGAGAGGTAACATATGAAAAAACCGATTTTAACCTTGGAAAAGGCGCGTGAAATTATAAAGGATTATCCCACGCCGTTCTATATTTACGATGAGAAGGCAATCCGCGCGAATATACGCGAATACCGCGACGCATGGTCGTGGAACAAGGGCTTTAAGGAATATTTCGCCGTTAAAGCGAATCCCAACCCGGTTCTCATCAAGATTTTACAGGAGGAGGGCTGCGGAACCGACTGCTCTTCTTATACGGAGCTTATGCTTTCGGATGCGCTCGGTTTCAAAAATCAGGACATATTTTTTTCCTCCAATGAAACGCCCGCCGCGGAATTCGCGTATGCGCGTAAGTTGGGCGCCCGTATAAATCTGGACGACTTTACGCATATAAAATTTTTAGAGGAAGTCGCGGGGCTACCTGAGGAAATTTGTCTGCGTTTCAATCCCGGCGATAATTTTAAAATCAGCACCGCGATAATGGATCACCCCGAAGACGCGAAGTACGGCTTTACTTTCCGACAGCTTGTGGACGGCTTTAAAATTCTGAAGGCTAAGGGCGTCAAGAGATTCGGAATTCATTCATTTTTGGCGAGCAATTGCATAAATGAGGATTATTATCCCTCATTGGCGGGCTTGCTGTTTAAGGTGGCGGCGGAACTGAAGGAAAGCCACGGAATAGATATTTCATTTTTTAATCTCTCCGGCGGCATAGGCATCCCCTACCGGCCCGCCGACAAGAAAATAGACATTTACAAGATCAGCGCGGGCGTTAAAAAAGCGTATGAGGAGATTTTGTTGCCCGCCGGCATCAAGGACGTTCAGCTCTGCACCGAATTGGGCCGCTACGTCACGGGACCGTACGGAGAGTTGGTGGTGACGGCCATTCATAAAAAGGATATTTATAAACAATATATCGGTGTGGACGCCTGCGCGGTCAACCTCATGCGTCCGGCCATGTACCGCGCCTATCATCATATAACGGTATTGGGAAAAGAGAACGCGCCCGAAGATCACGTGTATGACGTCGTAGGCTCCCTTTGCGAAAACAATGACAAATTCGCTATAGACAGGAATCTGCCGGAGATAGAGATAGGCGACGTGCTTACGATTCACGATGCGGGCGCGCACGGCTACGCTATGGGGTATAACTACAACGGAAAGTTGAAATGCGCGGAATTACTGTTGCAGGAGGACGGCGTCGTACGCCTTATACGCCGCAAAGAAACTCCGCAAGACTATTTCGCGACGGTCGATTTTTTGAATGTCTTTAACAAATAAAAACGGAACTTCGGGTTTTAAACAGAGGGAAAGCGATGCGAATAGAAAAGATCGTTGAGCTGAAAGCCGACCGCAAACATAAGCTTGTGGTTTTTGAGGGAGGAGTCCGTTTTTTCTGTCCGTCGGCGACGCTGAAAGAAGTCGGTCTGAACGAGGGCGACGACGCCGACCCGGACGAACTTAAAGCGCGCGCGGGAGAGGAAGAGAGGAGACTTGCGGAGGAAATCGCCGTTCGTAAGCTTTCGTTCGCGCCGCGTTCGGAAAAGGAGATCCGCGCGAGCATTTTCGCCGCGCATATATCGGCGGACGCCGCTCTGGACGCCGTTGAAAAAATGGAGCGTTATAACTATTTGGACGACGAGCGTTTCGCGCGCGACTACATAACATACCGCGGCAAAAAGTTAGGGCGTAAGAGGTTGGAGTATGAATTAACGGCGGTTAAAGGTGTAGACAGGGATCTGGTGCGCGGATTAATCGAGGAACTGACCTCAGATGATGAGGAGTTGAAAAAGGCGAAGGATGCCGCCGAAAAATTCTGTTCCGCGCGCGTCATGTCCTCAAAAAATGCCGGGGCAAGGCTGCTCAATCATCTGAGTTATCGCGGGTTTGACGCAAAAACGGTTTTCAGTGTGAAAAACGAGATGTTTAAACGCGGAAATGACACAGATAATGACGCCGAGGAGTGATTTTTTAATTTCGAAAAAACTCCGGCGTTTATAACGGAGATTAAGAAGGTGTGCAAAAGCAACGAGTTTCTCGACGATTTTAAAATAGGACATGTCACCGATTCCGAGAACGGAACCGGGGTCACCGTTATAATCGCCGAAAACGGTGCGACGGGCGGCGCAAGCATTTTAGGTGCGTCGCCGGCGACACGGGAAACCGACCTCTTGCGAAACGGAAAGACCGTGCAGGAGTTAAACGCCGTCGTGCTGTCGGGTGGCAGCGCGTTCGGACTGGAGGCGGCTTCCGGCGTTACCGAGTGGCTGTTTAAACGCGGTTTCGGCTACCGCGCGGGTAAGTACCGCGTTCCGATAGTTGCGGGCGCGTCGCTTTTCGACCTCGAATATAAGAATTTTTCCTATCCGAAGAAGGACGACGGATACCGCGCGGCAAGCGTCGCGCACTCCGGCAATTTCGCGCGCGGCGATATAGGCGCGGGTACGGGAGCTACCGTAGGCAAAATTTTGGGCAACGCGCGCGCCATGAAAGGCGGTTTGGGCACGTCGCTCCTCAACGACGACGGCGGATTACAAGCCGCTTTCATCGTCGCGGTAAACGCCGTCGGGGACATACTCGACACGGACGGCGCTATTATCGCCGGTGCGCGCATATTCGGTAAATTCGTAAACAGCAAGCTTATCTATGATAAAATAGTCCCTAAAACGCTTAAAAATACCAATACCACGATAGGCTGTCTTATTACAAACGCGAAACTGACACGCGCCGAGGCAAACGAAATAGCCGAGGCGGCTCACGCCGGGTACGCCGCCGTAACCTCTCCCGATCATACTCCGTTTGACGGAGACGCCGTTTTTGTTATGGCGTCGGGGCATGTAAAAGGAGCCGCCGACCGCCTTAAAGCATGGTCTCCGAAGCTTGCGGCGCAGGCGATTTTGTCAGTTTTTAAAAAAGATTAGAACCGTTCGTCTTGGCGGGCAATTGAACAAATAAGGCTTGCTGTCATTATCTTCATTATGTTTGAAATAGCGAATAAAAACGGAATAAAAATTTTTACGCTTGAGGAAAGCGATATTCGCGGTTGTTTTTCCCCTCCCGTTTTTTTTGAACATAAGGGTTTAAGAGGCAGGCTAGTCGTCATAGGCGGTTCCGCGAGGTCGGTCGGCGCGCCGTTTTTAAGCGCAAAAGCCGCGGAGGCGGTCGATTATGTTACGGAAAAGGGCGGCTCGCGTTTTGAGTCAAGCTTAGCTGGAGGACACTTGTTATGTAAAGACGCGGAAGCGGTCGATGACATTAATAAGGATTTTTCTCAACCGCGTACGCGGGACGTATC
>JAITEJ010000094.1 GCA_031282095.1 Clostridiales bacterium | reverse complement strand
ATTCAAAATCTTCACTCCGTAAAATTCAGATCGGTCTCAAACCCAGTATGCAACTTTTCCTTTTTTATCGGGAAAATGACCGAAGCCCGTTAATAAAGATTTATTTAAAATTCTGTTTATTTTATATCAAAAGGCGATCGGTCGGATACATTTTATACTGAACAACCGATCGGATATCTATCTGCACCGGTTTGTCAGTAACAGAACCGAGTATACCTCTCGCGCGGGCATATAGGCATAATTGGAAAGCACACTTTATATACATGGCTGATAGGGCATATTGTAGCAGACCTCTCGCGCGCATAAGCGGAATGGAACTTCCTTGTATTCGTTAAGCTTCGCGCTTTTGAACAAATCTCTCGCGCACGCATAAGCGGAATGGAATTTCCTCCACCTCGGCGTATACTCCCCCGCATTTCAAACCTCGCGCGCATAACGCGTTTTAGGCACAGTCCGCACTCCGCGGTTCCTGACCCCGCATTTCAAACCTCGCGCGCGCGCATAACGCGCATAAGCGGAATGCTTTCAAGCTATATACCCTAGACTCTGCAAATGCAGCAAACCTCGCGCGCGCATAAGCGGAATGGAACAACTCGCGGCAAAGGAAAAACCTTGCGCCTCGTTAAGAGCAAACCTCGCGCGCGCATAGGAGAAATGGAACTTTTTGTTCACCGCATCGGGTGACAAGGAAAACTTCAACAAACCTCGCATGCGCATAAGCGGAATGGAACTGAATGTCCGTCGGGGCGAGATTGAAAATAAAACCAGACCACTCTCTCGCGCATAGGCGAAAGGACTTCCGGGCGATTTTGTATTATTCCTTATTTATAAACTAAAGAAGACCCTGTGTAAAGGGCTTCAATTTTTCAGATTAAGATCCTAAACGCCTAAACTGTTCAGTTTCCGCGTTTTTTGGCGTCGTCTATAATTTTCTGCGCCATATTAAAAGGCACCTCGTCGTAACGAAGGAATTTCAGCGTAAACCTTCCGCGCCCTTGCGTCATGCTGCGTAGGTCGGTGGCGTAACGGAAGATTTCCGCCATAGGGACTTCTACCGTCAGAATTTGCTTATTGCCGTCGAGGTCAGTGCCGAGAATACGCCCGCGGCGTTTGTTCATATCGCCCATTATGTCTCCGAGGTAGTTATCGGGAATGGTAATTTTAACCTCCATTATCGGCTCTAAGAAGCAGGGATTCGCCTTAGCCACGCCCTCGTCGTAAGACAGCTTGGCGGCGGTTACGAAAGCGATTTCCTTGGAATCCACATCGTGATACTTACCGTCGTAAAGCGTCGCCTTGAGATTAACCATGGGATAGCCGGCAAGCACGCCCTTCTTGATAGCCTCGCGCAAGCCCTTTTCCACCGCGGGAATGAACTGGCGCGGCACCGCGCCGCCGACTATAGCGTCCACGAACTCGAACACGCCGTCCGCCGCGCCGGGCTCAAAACGTATGAACACGTCACCGAACTGTCCCGCGCCGCCGGACTGCTTCTTATGTTTGCCTTCCGCCTCGGCGGTGCCTTTTATCGTTTCGCGGTACGCAACCTTCGGGTCGGACAGTTTAGCCTCTACGCCGAATTTATTTTTCACGCGCCTGCACATGATTTCCAACTGAGCCTCGCCCAGCCCGCTGACCAGTACGTCGCCGGTCTCGTTGTCCTTGCGCACCTTAAACGTGGTGTCCTCCTCCTGCATTTTGATAAGCCCCTGAATGACCTTTTCCTCGTCGCCGTCCTTAACCGCGCCTGCCGCAAAGGAAATAACGGGTTCGGGAAACTGTATCTCGGCATATTTTACCTTAAAACTCGGCGAGGAGAGGGAATCTCCGGTATTTGTATATGACAGTTTGGCAAGCGCGCCTATATCGCCCGCATCCAACTCCGTTACGGCTTCCTGTTTCTTGCCTTTAAGCACATAAAGCGCACCCGCCTTTTCCTGCTTTTCGGCGGTCATATTAAGAAAAGTGTCACCTACGGACAGCTTACCGGTTATAACTTTAAAAAGCAGCAACTTTCCGACAAACGGGTCCGCCACGCTTTTGAACACCTGCGCGGAAAACGGCTTGCGCGGATCGGCGGCGGCGGCGACCTTAACGCCGTCCGCTTCGCCTTGGAAAACGCGCCCTTCCGCCGGAGAAGGCAGCAGTTCCGTTATTCTGTCCATAAGCGCGGTAACGCCTATGTTCGTCGCTGCGTTGCCCGCCAACACGGGAATCAATAAATCGGTCTTAACCGCCTTTTTAAGTCCCGCGGCTATTTCGGCGTCGGTAAAGTTTTCGCCGCCGAAAAACTTTTCCATAAGCTCGTCGTCCGTTTCGGCGATCAGCTCCAGCAGTTTAGCCTTTGCATCCTCCGCCGCGCCTTCAAGCGAAGCGGGAACGGGGATCGGCGCTCCGTTTATGTCCGACGCGGTTCCCGCTATCACGTTGACCGCGCCCGTCATTTTTCCGTCCGTCAAAACGGGGATTTCCAACGGCGTCACTTTCGAGCCGTATTTGGCGGTTATCGCCGCCACGGTTCCCGCATAATCGGAATTTTCCTTATTAACCGCGTTGATAAAAATGACGGCGGGAGTATTTTGTTCCGCGCACAAATCCAACGCTTTCTCGGTGCCCACGGACAACTGCCCCGTCGCGGACGTCACTATGACGGCGGCGTCCGCCACGTGCAGCGCGGCGATAAGCTCTCCCTCAAAGTCGAAAAAACCCGGAACGTCGACGACGTTTATCTTGTAATCTTTCCATTGCGCGTATGCTACGGCAAGGCTTATGGAAATTTTACGGTTTATTTCCTCCGGATCGTAGTCCATCGCGGACGTACCGTTGTCTACCTTCCCCAAACGATCGATGCTCTTAGCGTTAAAGAGGATCGCCTCGGCAAGTGAGGTTTTGCCTTCACCGCTATGCCCGATGAGAGCGACGTTGCGGATAAACTCTGTCGTATAAGTTTTCATAAACACACCCTTTCACAAACGCGCGCGCTTGCGAAAAGACCGCCGCGCACGCATTATCATATTTTTTTACCGCTCCCCTAAAGAAACACGGATATTAAAATTATATACGAAACGCGCGGACTTTTCAAGCCCCAATTTGATATAAAACCGCTTTTTTAGAAATTTTAATTATCGAACGCTTTACGGACGCTTAAAAAAGATATTTAACCCTGCACGTTCTATGGAAAAAGTGTATAAAAACACGGATACGGCATTTCCGCCCTATCCGAAAATCCGATCACACTTGCCGCGTTTACCGCCGCGCCGATTTAAAAATTAAAGAAAAGGCATGAGTTTTTTAATTACGTCGTTTTAAGCTCACAAGCGCCGATTGCCCTTGCATAAACTCCTGAAAACATATCAAAATCAATTGACATTTTATTAAAATACGTATATAATACACATAAATGAATAAACATTCATATTTTGACGCATTTATTCATTTGTTATGCATGAGGAGTATGCAATGATTAAGGTATTTATCAACGGAGGAGAGGGAACCACGGGGCTTAAACTGTCGGAGCGTTTGCAAAAACGCGGCGGCGTTCAATTTTTAAACATTCCCGACGCCGACAGAAAAAATCCGAATGTCGTGAAAAAGTATATAAACGACAGCGACGTCGCGTTTTTCTGTTTGCCCGATGCCGCCGCCGAGGAAGCCGCCGCGCTCGTCGAAAATCCCGATGTCAGGATAATAGACGCCTCAACGGCGCACCGCACCGCCGACGGTTGGACATACGGCTTTCCCGAGTTGGGCGCGGATTTTCGCAACGGCATTAAAAACGGAAAGCGCACATCCGTTCCCGGTTGCCACGCAAGCGGTTTCATCGCGCTCGTCTATCCGTTGATTAAATCGGGCATAATGCCGCCCTCATATCCCGTCGTATGCAATTCGCTTACGGGCTACAGCGGCGGAGGCAAGAGCATGATCAAGACATACGAAACGCAGCCGACGCCCGATCTCGCCTCTCCGCGGATATACGGCATATCACAAACCCATAAACATTTAAAAGAAATGCAGACGATCGCCGGGTTGGATTTTCCTCCCCTCTTCACGCCGGTCGTATCCGATTTCTACAGCGGTATGGCGGTCACCGTTCCGCTTTATTCCCGCCTGCTGAACGGGACGCCTTCCGCACGGGATATACACGCGGTTTTAAACGGATTCTATTCGGGGCAACGGATGGTTTCCGTGGCGGACTTTGAAAACGGTCTTTTCAAGGACGGCTTCATCGCATCCAACAGTCTCGCGTTTTCCGACAAAATGCTGCTGAACATAAGCGGCGGTTCCGAACGGATTTTGCTGACCGCCGTGTTCGATAACCTGGGCAAGGGAGCATCCGGCGCGGCGGTTCAATGCATGAATATAATGTTCGGAGACGAAGAGGATTTAGGTCTGCAAATTTAATTATGGACTGTCGCGGCTGATTCTGTCGCCCTTCCGCGTCCGACAACCTGCGCAAGAGGGCATCCGGCGCGGCGGTTAAACACATAAACGCCGTAATCGGAACAGAAAAGAAACCGATGCCATAAAATTAACTTATTGACTGTTAAGGAGATATATTTTACTATGTC
>JAITEJ010000056.1 GCA_031282095.1 Clostridiales bacterium | reverse complement strand
GGTGCTTTTGCAGTCGACGGGCAAGAAATTTTTAGCCGCTTTGCTGTTCGCCGCAAACTTTATTTTCATACCGCCATTCGCGTTTCTATTCGGTAAGGTAACGGGAACGGCGAACGTATGGATTTCGTTCCCGATTGCGGGAATCGCGGCAAGCGCAATAGCCGCCATAACGCTTTGGGCGTTTTCAAAAAAGTATAAGAACGGCGAGCAGAAAAAAGACGAATCAGCGGTCGAGGCAGATATATGGGTATAGAATCTAACGGCTACCGTTTGCGCCCGTTCGATTTTGGCGGCAGAGGCGGTACAATATAAGATAATAGACAAACCACGCGCCAAAGGTGTAATTAAGAGCCGCGACCATATCATATTTGTATTAAAGGACGGAACAGAACGTTTGCCGAAACTCAAAAGAAAGCAAAAAAGCCGCATAATAACGGCTTTTTGATAGCAAAAAACGGCAAAACGTTTGTATCCGTTTTGCCGTCCGTTGATGGAGCTGGTGAAGAGATTCGAACTCTTGACCTGTTCATTACGAGTGAACTGCTCTACCGACTGAGCCACACCAGCATTCCGTTTATATACGGCATTCCTATATAGAACATATATGCGCGTTGCGCAAATGCCGCTTATATCGTCTTTCCGCTTAATAATTCGCAAGTTACGCCGTACGCTTTTCTTTCGCGCCCCTCATTAACGCGTTCGGGTGTTTTCGCATTAACGGCATCTTATACGTATACTTTTCACACTCACACATGCAACGAACGCATTGTCTGCGTTTTTGCGGAGTTGCACAGCGTCGTCAGCGCGCCACTTATTAACGCGTTAGGGTGTTTTCGCATCAACGGCATTATCCGTGCCGCTCGTTAGAGCCCTATGGTCCATTTCGTCAAAATACCCGAACCGTACGCTTTCGACACTTACATAATATAACGCACCCGTCATGCTTTAGCATGATAATATAATTTGCGGTTTTAGTCAAGCGGTTTTAGTCTTTTCCATGAAAATTATCAGGCGTTTTCTGTCCTTTCTATAAAAATTTTTGTTTTCGCACACGCTGTCGGAAAGGCTTTTACATCGCCGCTCTTCAGAACATTATGATCCGTTTCATCAGATTATCCTATTGCCGTGAATAAAGACATCCGCGCCGCGCGTTTGACCTTTACGATTTTTTCCCGATTTATTTCGTTTGCCGTAGTCGGAATTTCGCGCCGTCACGCGCTTAACCTTTATGTTTCTTCGGCTTCTTTATTACGCGCGGTTATATCATGAACAAAAGACGGATAAGCGGTTGAATAATGACCTAAAAGGGGATAATCCGTATAACGTTCTAGTATAATGAAAGCCGTTCTATGACCGTTCGGTTCGGTTTTCGTTTTGCCGCCGCGGGAAACGGCATAACCTTTTAATAACCCCGTTAATTTGCGTCCGCCTAAAGTTATTTGTCCGTTGTCTAAAACTGTCTGTCCATGTTTATAACAAAATAGAATTTTTCCGACGGATATTTCGACAGAAACGCCGCTTCAAACGTCTTTTCTACATCGTTTAACGTAGTCTTCGATTCGTACGGTATGACTACGTCGAATAATACGTTCGTATGCGTATTGCCGCGCACCACACGGAAATCATGCAGCGTAAGCGCGCCGTCTAATTCGTTTAACGTAGCGATTGCAAAAGTCCGCAATTCGTTTACGAATTCGTTATCTTGCTCCAAAGGATCCATATGCACCGTAAGATATATGCACAATTCCTTGGATAACTCGCGTTCTATGTTGTCTATCAAGTCATGCGACTTCATTATGTCGTCGCCGGCGGACACTTCCACGTGTACAGTCGCGAATATCTCATTTTCACCGTAGCTGTGCATCATAAGGTCGTGTATTCCCAGAACGCCGTCATAGGAAAGCAATCTGCGCTTTATTTCAGCGGCGCGCTCCTTGTCCGCCGGACGTCCCAGCAAAGGGTCTATCGTATCCTTTATCAGTTTAAGCGCGGTCACTACGATAAAGACCGAGACCGCCAAACCCATATACCCGTCAATGTTTGCGCCTGAGAATGCAATCACGAGCATTGCGACAAGCACTCCGACGGTGGCGATTATGTCGTTACGGCTATCCGCCGCCGCCGCTTTTAATGTTTTGGATGAAATAGCTTTTCCGAAATTCAAATAGATCAGCATTTGCAAAACTTTGACCGCGGCGGATATTCCCAAAACCGCGTAAGTCAGTGCGCCGACCGTAACTTCCGACGGAGAGATTATTTTTTCAACGGAGCTCTTGCCCAACATGACGCCTATCACCAACACCGCGAACGCGATTATAAGCCCCGTTATGTATTCATAGCGCGCATGTCCGAAAGGATGTTCCTTATCCGCCGGACGCCGCGACAATTTGAACCCGAATACCGTTATCACGGACGAGCCCGCGTCCGATAGGTTGTTTATAGCATCGGCGATTACCGTGACACTGCCGGAAATTATGCCCGCCGCAAGCTTTGCCGCAAAAACGAGCAGGTTGGTGAAAATACCCAAAATCCCCGCCGCCGCGCCGTATCGGTACCGCACCTCGGAAAGCTCCGTCTTTTCATAATCCTTAATCAATAATTTTTTGAGAAAGTTCATAGATCTAAAGCGTATTCGAAAGAAATTTTTATGTCACGCATACGTCTGATACGGAAAAACCTCGTTCTTCAAGGCGTTCGAGCAACAAACGGCGTGTCTTACAAGATTGTAAGGCGTGACCTGATATACGTAGTAATTGAGCCGATTACATAACGGCAGGTTCGCCGCCGATTTCCGCGACATATTTGCGGTTTAAATCCCCGTCTGAGAGGTATTTGTACATTTTACGGCTTTAAGTCGTAAGGCGTGACCTGATATACGTAGTAATCGAGCCGATTACATAACGGCAGGTTCGCCGTCGATTTCCACGACATATTTGCAGTTTAAATCCCCGTCTGAGAGGTATTTGTACCCGTATATTTTACGGTTTTAAGTCGTAAGGCGTGACCTGATATACGTAGTAATTGAGCCGATTACATAACGGCAGGTTCGCCGCCGATTTCCGCGACATATTGATACGGCTTTAAATCCCCGCCTGTAAGGTACCCGTACATTTTACGGTTTTAAGTCGTAAGGCGTAACTTGATATACGTAGTAATTGAGCCAATTGTAGAACAGCAGATTCGCCGTCGATTTCCACGACATATTAATGCGGTTTAAATCCCCGTCGATGAAATAGTTTTCGGGCGGCGATATCGGCAATCCCTTTTCCACATCGCGCAGATATTCCTTTTTAAGCGTGTCGCGGTCATATTCAACGTGCCCCGTGAAGAAAAATTTTCGATTATCCGTGGATTTTAGCACGACGGGACCTATCTTGTCAATATAGCTCTCCGCCAAAATTTGGAGTTTATCGCACTTTTTTACCGCGTCAACGTCAATTTCGGTATGTCGTGAAGCCGGAATATAAAATATGTCGTCCATCCCCTTCATAAGCAGATCGTTCCGCACGGAGGAGTGGCACGGGAAAACCCCGAACAGCTTTTCCGGACAGCCGCGCTTGCCTATACCGTAATGGTGATATAACGCCGCTTGCGCCCCCCAACATATATATATGACGCTCGTCACATATTTGTCGGCAAAGTCCATGATTTCTTTAAGTTCGTCCCAGTAATCGACTTCCTCGAAGGGCAGCGTTTCCACGGGTGCGCCGGTGACGATAAGCCCGTCAAAACGTGTGTTTTTAAGGTTATCGATGCTTCGGTAAAACTTGAAAAGATGTTCCTCGGATACGTTTTTAGAGGTGTGAGTAGCCGTGTTTATAAGAGTGACGTTTACTTGAAGGGGAGTATTGCCAAGCAACCGCAGCAGCTGAGTTTCCGTTTCAAGTTTCGTAGGCATCAAATTAACGATGGCGATTTCAATCGGGCGTATATCCTGCGAACCGGCGCGCGCAGGATCCATAACGAAAATATTTTCCCCCGTAAGCTTTTCAAGCGCCGGTAAATCCTTAGGAATCAATATCGGCATATAACCTAAACCCTCCCGTATGTTTTTTATTTGATAAGAC
>JAITEJ010000010.1 GCA_031282095.1 Clostridiales bacterium | reverse complement strand
GAAAACAGTCCGAATTTCACTATATCCTCTAAAACTCCGTCGTTCTCAGCATCTCGCGTTAACAAATAAAGTTTCCGACGTACTTCATCCGAATACTTTCCCCTTAATACGCGGATATTCTTTCGCACAGATCCGCCGTTTTTTCATGCCGGCGCGGGATTCTAAAAGGATGAAAACAGTCCGAATTTCACTATATCCTCTAAAACTCCGTCGTCACTCGCGTTTCCCTTTAATAAAGGGAGTATTCGCATCGATATATACAGGCGGAACAGTGTTTCGGCTGTGGCGTCCGCATCGAAAGCGCGGATAAGCTCCAAATCGGAGCCGTCCTTTACGATAGCCGACAGCGAGCCTATTATGTCGTTGTAAAGCAAACGGAACTCTCCCGCGGGGCTCAACCCGTCTATTATGCCGGCATCGTTTTTAAGCATCTGCAACAGACGTTTGTCCTCGACGAGAAACGACGCCGCGTTGCGCATAAGCAAATTAAGGCGTCCGCGCGGGTCGCGCACGTTAATGAGAGGCAAAAAAGATTTATCAAACCATTTCTTCAGATAAAACCTGAGTGTTTCATCATAAAGCTTCTTTTTACCGTCGAAATAGATATAAAGATTGCTGTTAGTGACGTCAAGCTCGTCGGCTATGTCCTGCAAGGTCGCCTTTTTAAAGCCGTATTCGGAAAAGACCTTCTTTGAAGCCTCAAAAATCGTCTCAAGTTCAATCTTTTTCCTCATGCCGTTCGCTTTGAGTCCGCTTTTAGGAACCCGCTCCCTCTTATCTTGTGCGATATACACGCGCCTCTCTGTCACGGCGGATCCGCGCCGCCGCCGTATGAAACGCTTTCACTTTTGCGATATATACGCGCGTATTCTCTTTTCGTACGCGTTTTCTTTTGCGATATACAAGCTGCTCTTTTCGTATGCGCTTTCTTTTGCGATATACGCGCGCATTCTCTGTCGTATGCGTTTTCTTTTGCAATATACGCGCGCATTCTCCGTCGTACGCGTTTTTCTTTTGTGATATATAAATGAATTTTACCACGACTTCTTAATTATTGCAAACAATCTGAGTCAAAAAATTCGATATTTTTTGCGAAAAGCGGAACAATCAAAAACAGCTCTCTCGGCGGCTCTGTTTTTTAATATACGACGGCAATACATAGCGCAAATTACCTAATTTCACGCGTACGTAAAATCTGAAAACGTTTCAAGCCGCACACTAAATGCAGAGTGCGGCCGACAGCATACTCGACAACTCCCCGCCGATTTCAATCCACGCCCTAAATGAGATTGGACGGTTCTTATATGTTTTCCGACCCCGTACGGACAACGGAATTACGATGCGGCTTCATATATGGTAACCGCCGTTGACGGGAATAACCGCGCCGCTTATAAAGCCCGCGTTCTCCGCGAGAAACATGACCGCGGCGGCGACCTCCTCCGGAGAGCCTATGCGGTTGAGGGGAGTTTCGGCGGCGAAAGCGGACAAATCTTCCGGCGACAAACCGTTCAGCATATCCGTCCTTATCGCGCCCGGAGACACACAATTGACTTCTATGCCGGAAAGCCCCACCTCCTTGGCGAGCGCTTTCGTAAGACCGATAACAGCGGCTTTGGACGCCGAATAGTGAACCTCGCAGCTTGCGCCGGTTTCCCCCCATACGGAGGCGATCGTTATTATCTTGCCTCTCTTGCGGCTTATCATAGCCGGCAGAGCCGCCGCGACGGCGTTACGGGTACCCATGACGTTGACGTCGAACATCCGCCGCCAGTCCGATTCGGTTATGTCGCAGAACAGTTTTTGCTCGGCGATTCCGGCGGCGGTGACGACTACGTCCACTTTTCCGAAAGTATCGACCGCCTTTGCGTATGCGGCGGCGACCTCGGCATAATCCGTCACGTCGGCTTTAACCGCGACTGCCGCGCCCTTCTTTCTTATTTCCGCGATGAGGGTTTCCGCCGCTTCCGCGCTTTTATTATAGACGGCGGCGACGTTAAAGCGTCCGGCGGCGGCTAACGCTACGGCGCGTCCTATTCCGCGCGACGCGCCCGTTATAAATATCGTTTTCATAGTTTTGCGACCACCCATTACTCGAAATCCGTGCGTTCGGGATTTTCGTAGCGCGCCGTTTTTTTCCGTTTCAGAATCGGCAGGACTATAACCGCCGCTAAAAGCAGCGCGCCGCCCGCCGCCGCAAGCGCGACCCACAAAGTATAGTCCGTTATTTCCAAAATGTAGGACTCCACGGGTTCACCGTCCAGAGCGGCGGATACGGACACGACGGAGCTTTTCTCACGGGACAACGTGATTTCGGAAACGCCGGCGGCGTATTCCTCACCGTTTACAAACCATACTATGCGCGACGGATCGGCATGTTCCGCCCCCGACAGCCTTAAAATCACGTCGCGTTTAACCCGCGGGCGTTCCTCCGAGGCGATTATTTTACATTGATAGGGATATACCGTTTTATAGGACACGCATATTCTCACCGTCGCGGATTTTACGCCGTCCGCCGCCGCGAATATTTCGGTATCTCCGATTTCCGACGGCGTGAAAGAAAATTCGCGTCCCGAGGCGACTTTCACACCGTTCTTAAACCATTCGGTTTCAACGGACGGATCCGTGAAAAGCGGATAAGGCGAAGCGGACAATTTAACCTCCGAGTATTCTCCGAAAGTTTGATTAAGGTAACCCTTCGCGCTCATGCGCACCTCTTCGGCGGCAAGATACAAGTCGTCAAGCCGAAAGTCTTTCGTCGCCAACGCCAACGGAGAAAGAGCGTATGCCGCCTGCGGCAGAGGCGAGGACATTCCCGATTTATAGAAAATCCGCGTATCGGAATGCCTTTTCATGATCTCCGTAAGGGCAAGCGCGTTAAAATCGGACGCCTTCTCAACGTAACGGAAGCGCAACGTAAGCAATGCCGCCGACGCCGCGGCTATGGGAGTCGCCATGCTTGTGCCTTGTTTCTTTCCGTAGCCCACGGTGCCCGACGAAGCGTTGTAAGCCACGCTATAAATTTCGTTCCCCGGAGCGGCTAGGTCGTAACCGCCGTAATTTGAAAAAGACGAGAGCCGCCTGTCGGGTTCGCCTTTCATAAAGGACATAACGCTGAGAAAACCGTCAAGAAGAGACGGATAGTGAGGATCCGCCGCGCTGTCCGCGCCATCGTTGCCCGCGGCCGCGAGGATTATGCAGTCGCGCCGTATTTTCTCAAGGGCGTCCCGCATATAACCGCCGTTCCAAACCGCGCCCGCAAGCTCTCCGCGGCTGCCCAGCGACAGGGTTATGACGTCGGCGCCGTGCGCGTGCGCCCACTCCATAGAGCGTATTACATGCGTCGTGACGAAGCTTTTCGTCGGCTTGCCGTCGGGATAGGATACTACCGAGGTAGCTTTTATAGGCAGCAGTTTTATATAGTCCTGCAACCCCAGTTCTTTTATAAAAGCGGCCGCCGTTCCGTTTACGTGCGGACCGTGATCCTCGGAAATATCGGCTTGCGCGGCGTTTGCGCCCTCCGTTCCGCGGTATCCGTCGTAGCTCAGCCGCAATCCGTTTTCGTCGTAGCAATAAAGCCCCTCATACAACTCATGTCCGAAAAAAATGCCGGTATCTATAACGGCGATTTTGACGGGCTCAAAGCCGTCCGCGAAAGGATCGGGCAATAAGCCGTCAGCCGCCCACGAAGCGACTGTCGCCGCCACCGCCCGCATATTCAGATATTCCGAAGCGTCGTACCATAACTCGCCGGCGTTGAAGCCCTCCGGCAAAGCCGAAACTCCCACCTTTGAAAAGTCGTATGCGGACGCCGTGCCGGCAGTTTCCGTGCCTGACGCGATAAAAGCCGCCGATGCGCACGCGAAAAAAACAAATATCATAAAGGCGGTTTTACACCGATTTTTTATGCGGATAAAATCCTTTTTCATATCATTTCCGTCGGAAAATTACAATCATTTCAAAACCGTGCGCCGAACGGCCGAAGACCGCGCCTTTTATGCGGACGCTGCGTTTATACGGGAGTTCCGTTACGAACGCGTCCCCTGCAGAAAAATGCGCCTTTTATGCGAGCGCTGCGTCGTCAGGTGCTTTTCCTATCTGTCGGCTTCGCTTTTTTTTGACCGCGCTTTCTGCACGAGCGCCGCGGCGGCGACTGCCGCGGCGGCAAGAACGACTACTCCGACCGACACGGAAACCGGGACGATCCATATGAAATAGTCCGTTTCTACCGTAAGCACGGCGACGTCGTACAGCAAGTAATCGCCGTACTTCGCGGTTATCTTATACTCGCCCGCGTCTTTAGGCGTAAATCGGAATACCGTACTTCCGGTATATTCCGCGGCTCCGTTGACATACCATGTGACCGGTGTGGAAGGGTCGGAATATTCGATGCCGTCCAAAAAGAATACGGCGGTTCCGTTTTGTTTTATAGGAGCGGTTCCGCTTGCAACCACCTTAACCTCGCCCGGCTGCGGAACACGGTAAATCACCTCGACCGTAACGGAAAAGGACAACTCGGCGTCCTCCGGGTAAGGCTCGATCTCCGCGCCGTTGACCACCGCGAGTACGGTAAATTTCCCCGCGCCGTCCGTTGAATAATCCGCCGGATCGAATTCAAACGACATCTTCCCTTCGGACACGAGATTTCCGTTGACATACCAATTCAAAGAAAGTTTGGGATTCACACCGGCCGGCTCTATCGCCCCGAAGAAACGCACGGGCTTTATGGCGTTGATATTTTGAGAAATATGCTGCCCGTTAGTGTAGCCGGAAAGCGTCACCGATTCGGGAGTTTCGTATACGGGTATGTCGATTAAATCACGCGTGACCATATCCTTCAGACTGAGAAGCGGGTTGTCGTTGCGTCCGCCGCCGGCGATGACGCTTTGCGAATGATATCTGAGCATCTGCGCGGTTTGCGAGGCGGTAATCGAATATTCGTCGATATAGCGCAGTTTCAGCACGGCAGCCGCCACCGAAACTATCGGAGACGCCATACTTGTGCCGTTCTTATAACCGTAAGCATTGTTTTTAAGCGCTCCGTATATGCGGGCTGCATCAGGACCCTTGGCGCCGCCGGGAGCCGTAACGTCGTACGCCGCCGAACAGTTGGAATAAGCCGCCGCGAATTCCGGTCCAAATGCGCCCGGCTGATACGCCATGACGCCTATAACGCCGGGAAAAGCGGCGGGGTAGCCTGATTTCGTTTCATTGGATGAAAGGCGGCCGTTGTTTCCGGCGGCGGCAATCAGCACGGCTTTTTGGGCAGCGGCGGCTATCGAGTCCTTTACTCCGTTGATAAAACCCGAATCGTTACTGTTGCCGTCGCCCGCCGTAAATGACATATTTATAACGTCCGCGCCGTTTTCGACGGCGAATTCCAAAGCGGACTTAACGTGTGCCGCGCTGAAACTGTCGTCGCCTCCGGAGGATGTAGATGCGAGTATGGGCATTATCTTTATATAATCCGAAAGCCCCAAAGCGCGTATAAGTAAAGCGGCGATGCTTGCGACGTGCGTTCCGTGAGACTCGTTTGACGCGTCCGTAACGGTTACGGTCGTTGAATTTGCGACGACATTCTTATATATGATCTTCCCGTCCGCATCCCTCAAAAGTACACCCTCGAAAACTTCATGCGCGGCATAAATTCCCGAATCAATGATCGCTATGACCACCGGCTTAAACGCCGGATCGGACGGATCCGGCAGAGTTCCGTCCTTTTTCCAACCGTCGGTCACCGATCGCACCGCGGGGATATCCAAATAATCCTCTCCGAAATACCAAAGCTTGTCGGCAAGGCTGTCGATGAGCGTATCGCCGTAGGAATACGCCGCTGAAACATAACCGCCCGCAGGCTCGGCAAAAAAGGAAAACGCGGCGGACAAAAGCGCCGCCGCCCAAATAATAAGCGCCGCCGCCTTTAATACGCGCGTTTTATATACGGAATTGTTTTTTGACTTCATTACGGACATATTTCTCCGCGGCTCCACGGTTATTTCCTTTGCGCCCCTTCCGAAACGATTTTACCTTCGGCGGATTGGATCTTAATATCGACAACTATTTTATATCTCTTTTTTCAAAACTCAAAATCCCTATTGCGTTCGCCGCCGCCGTCAACACCAACGGAATAAAGATAATGCTCAATATCTCGCCGGCGGTATAACCGCCGTAAAAGGAAGCCATTCCGTTTACGCCGGAAAGCGTGTAAAGACTCAGATCCGTTTCGGTAAATACGGACAGCATCTGCACGACCAAATTGAACAGAAAATATACCAGCAGACTTATCGTGACGGCCGAACCCGTGCTGCGCGACAAAAACGACAGGCAGGTGCAAAGCGACGCCAAAGCCGCCATAACCCATATATAGACGAATACGCCTCTTACAAAATTACCGAAATCCGCGGGACTGAACAGAGGACTGTCGGGGAAAAACGCCTATCCGAGTACCGTCCCCGAAATCACGCACAATAAAATAATCCCGACGCCGAACGCGAACACGGTTATCAGACGCGACAAATAAATCTGCGGTCTGGGGGCGCCGCATACCGCGGTGTTTTTTATTGTGCCGCTCTTAAAGTCGGAAGCGACAAAGAGCGCCGTAAACAGAATTATAATGAACGTCGCGTCGCCGAATGCGGGAGCGTTAAAAATTATCTCCCTCGCACCGGCAATCATGGAAAGCAATTCTGCGGGAATCTCTCCTGAGGGGACACTGGCCTTAATCACAATTACGTTTAACAAAATGAAAGCAACCGCGATTATCGGCGCCGCTATGAACGACTTGCTTTTCACCAATCTTTGGAATTCGGCTCTAAGTAAATTAATCATTATTTTTATACTCCGTCAGACCGACAATTCGGCACATAATTTTTTAACGGATCGCCTCGAATCCCTTGTGAACGGAAGCGCCGCCGCTTGATTTTGATTTGCCCGTTGCCCCGATATGGGAACTAAGCTAAAGCCCTCCTGAATAAGAGCCGGCATTTGCGCTTTGTCCTTTCTCCGCCCGTTGCCCCGATTTTGGAACTAAGCTAAAGCCCTCTGGAGAAGAACCGGCATTTGCGTCTTGTCCTTTCTCCGCCCGTTGCCACGATATGGGAACTAAGCTAAATCTACGAAATAATAGCCGACACTTATGTTTTGCCCTTTCTCTCTCGGCGCTTCAGCCCATTTTAATATTTTCAGTATCTGATCCCGCCCATAAGCGACACCAAAAAAGCCTCGGAATCGTCCGTAACCGATTCGATTGAAAGCGTCAACACCCCCGCGGCTTTAAGCGTTTGCACCAAAAACGGTATATCGTCAATCCGTTCAAACACTCTTATCACGTTATTGTGCAAAATATCCGTACGGTTTATCCCCCCGTCGGTTAAAGCGTTCCGTGCCGCGACAGGGTTATCCACCGCTATGCGAATATACGGACGGATGAAAGCGTCCAAAGCCGATTTGGGAAATTCCGCGACCAATATACCGTCTCTGATGATGCCGTACGCCGTGGCGACTTTGTGCAATTCGCCCAAAACGTGTGACGAGATCAAAATAGTTATGCCTCTCGTACGATTGATGTATTTCAAAAACTCGCGGAATTCAACTATACCCTCAGGATCAAGCCCGTTTATGGGTTCGTCTAAAATCAGCAATTCCGGGTTGCCCAACAATGCCATAGCTATGCCTAAACGCTGTTTCATTCCCATGGAAAAATTGCTCGCAAGCTTATTGCCGACGCCGCCCAAACCCACGGTTCCCAAAACCTCGGCAAAGTCGGGCTTTATGCCTAGCGTGTAAGCACGCATCTTAAGGTTCTCTTCCGCGCTCATATTCTTATATACGGCGGGCGAATCTATCACCGACCCCATTTTTTTACGCGCGGCGGCTATACTGCGGGCATCGCCGCCCCCGAACAATTCCATCGTGCCGGACGTAGGCTGCGCCAAACCGGTGAGCATACGTATTAAAGTCGTCTTGCCCGCGCCGTTGTTACCCACAAAGCCGTAAATCTCGCCTCGAGCCAACGTCATAGAAACGCCGTTCACCACGGCGCGACCGTTGTAAACCTTGATGATTTCCCGCGTCCTAATCACCGCGTCCGCCACGTCTCTTCTCGGAGGCGCAAGTTCGGCGGGAAAGGATGCGGGCTGAAAATAAGGTTGATATCCGAATCCCGGCTGACCGTAGGGGGGATATTGCGCACCGTTGGCGGGCTGACCATATGGGGGATATTGCGCTCCGTCAGCGGGCTGACCGTACGGGTACTGCGCTCCGTTGTCGGGCTGTCCGTATGGATATTGCGCTCCGTTGGCGGGCTGACCGTATGGGTATTGCGCTCCGTTGTCGGGCTGTCCGTAGGGGTACTGCGCTCCGTTGTCGGGCTGTCCG
>JAITEJ010000183.1 GCA_031282095.1 Clostridiales bacterium | reverse complement strand
CATTTACGCCCGACGTTGAAATCTTGGTCCGGTGTTGACTGAAGCGCGGCGTCGCCGACGGATTTAATCCTGCCTGAACTTAGATTACATCTGTCAGTTAGCGGCTGAAGCGTAGCCGTATTGAGGAATTTTATCCTTTTATAGGACTTTCGTCCTTTATTCCCGTCCGACGGTGATGTTGTCGTTATTCCTCTTTCTCAAAAGCGGTACGGGGTGCGGTGCGTCCTCAAAACGGTAATCCTTGCCGTTATTCTTTATATACTTAGCTATCGTGCTGTGACTCGCGACATCCGCGGGTTTGGAATTGACCGCGCTCTGATAGGCGAAAAAGCGGAAATCACGGGGAAGCTCCTTAACGTCCGAGTAGTCTTCGAATTCGGCTGTAAGCTCTACGCTGTTCATGACGCCGCGAATATATTCCTTGTTCGGACCTAGCTGCAAAAGTTCCGGGAATTCTCCGATGGGGATGACCTGCGACCAATGCTTTTTCTCGTATTTTTCCAACAGATATGCGGCGCGGTGAAGATGCGCGACCTCTTGAAGATAATGTTCGCCCCAAAGCTTTTTGACGTTTTTATCCGTTTCATCGACATAACAAGAATAATAAAGGTAACATTCGGTATATTCGTGTTGTAAAAGGCTTTCCAAAAAGGTGCAATTGCCGTCCATCAAGCTGCCGTAGTGACTCACATGCTGTTCTTCGATAAGGGCTATTTCGCCGTAAAGCTTACGTCCTAGATCGCTTGTGTAGAAAGACGCCTGATTCATATAGTAGTTCATGGTCTGCTGTTCGGCGGCGGTGATTATAGACACGTGAAGCTTTGTCAGGGGATCCGCGGTTTTAAAGTTCACTCCTCGCTTCACGTCGTCGAACGGATGGCGGTGTTCGGAGATAGTGGGGCGTCCGGGCATAATTTCCGTATAGCCGCCTACAAGCTGCTCCGCACGCACGCCGTGTTCCATCTCTAAGAGATCGGCGTAACGGTAGAGGTGGTCGAAATCCTCCAAAAGGGCAAAGTCCAAGGCCTTTTTGACGTATTTATCCTTTTCGCTTCGCGCCATACAAGCGGTTAAGTCGACTGCGAGCTGTTCGTAAGAAATAGTGGTTTCCAACAAGCTTTCATCGATCGGCTTTAAGCAGGCGACGCGTTTTTGCTGCTGTTGTTCTTGTTTGCGGACTAACGCCAACTCGCGGCGTATGTCCTGATTTACGCAATGACGGTGAAAATGGTGCGAATTCCATACGGCCTCGTATTCCGCGCCGTTCATAAGAATGATACGGCACTTAGTATAGGGATCGACCTCGTTTTTGTCGTAGGACTTCGGATACATAGTTTTCCAGTCTAGAAAACTCTCCTCCAGCCGCATAGGTTTTTCATTAAACGGATTCATAATGTTTACAGTGTTTCTCCTTGACGAATATCGGCGCGGACGGGAAAAATCCGTTTGATGAGGATTTTCAGCGTTTACGGTCGTTCAAACTCACGCGATTGAAACGCGTAAGCTTGGATACGGTCCGTTGCGATATGTGCGTTTTCATTCGCTGACGCGATTAAAACGCATATGTCTGAATTTGGTCCGTTGTCGGTACGCGCGTTTTCATTCGTTAATATAATTAAGACGCATATACCTAAACGCAGGTTAACAAATTGTTTTCAGACTTCGCAGCCGTAAAGCGTATCTCCTCCGCCGTATAACGGAACGAACTCAAAACGGACATATCATTGTTTTGGCAGTTTAAACCATTTCAGTAGTTTATAAATCTATTTCGAGTGAATAAACATGCTGAATGAAAATTAGCCCACCGTTAAAACGCATCGAAATCCGATAAAACGGATTATCTCCCGCCGCCGCCGTACCAATAGTATTTGCCCGGCGTATTCAGTTTATACATTCGGAACCAAAACATAATTCTTCTTTTTGACTTTAGTCTGAAACCGTGGTTTTTTCAACGGAAAATAAAAAGTACACTGCGATTATAAGTGTGAAAAAAATCAAAAAACAAAATATGGTCACGAACACGAGTGATAAATATATTTTTTGTAAACATATCCGCCGACTGCGTCAACGGCGATTTAGATTTTGGGAAATGCGCCCGGTTTTAATGTGAAAATACTGATTCAGAGAAATTCCAATTTTTTGACATGTGTATCACGATACATAAGAAAGAAGTTCACCGGCTGTATCACATACGCGCGCCGCGGTAAATTTTTTCTCTAGCCAACTTTTCACTTATCGGTTATGTCTCACACATGCATCACGGTAGATTTTTTTCGATTTTATTCTGCAACGCTTCTTATCGGTCATATCTCGCATACGCTCCGCGGTAGATTTTGGTTTCGCCGCCGCCGGTATGGTGATATTACCGAAATTCGTGTCTCACACACGCTCCGCTGTAGATTTTAGTTTTGTCGCCGCCGGTATAGTGATATTACTGAAATTCGTGTTTCGCACACGCTCCGCTACAGATTTTGGTTTCGCCGACGCCGGTATGGTGATATTACTGAAATTCGTGTTTCGCACACGCTCCGCGATAGATTTTAGTTTTGTCGCCGCCGGTATGGTGATATTACTGAAATTCGTGTCTCACACACGCTCCGCGATAGATTTTATGGAAGTCAATTATTATTTGACGAATTAATATAGAGTCCTGCGCGCATGTCAGGCGGAATTTTGTTCGCGCGGCGCCGGAGTATAACGCCGGTCGTCATCGTCCGCACATATTATACCCGCGTTCCGAAAAAAATACGGCGGGGAATAATTTAAAAATCACATATATTGACGCAAACGGGCTTTTCGGGTCTTCCAATCGGGCATTCGCGCCTGCACAAAGCCGTAAAACGCGGCGTCATGGTTTTTGTGAATAAGGTGCGTAAGCTCGTGTAAAACTACATAGCGAATACAATCCGCATCCGCGCGGATGAGATTTTCGTTAAAAACTATCTTTAACAGCCCGGGGTTGCAGCTTCCCCAAAGGGTTTTCATTCTGCGGATATGGAATTCGGGCTTGACTACGCCTAGAGGTTTGAAAAAACGGTTGTAAAAATCGTTGAGTTCCTCCGCATAGACCTTAACGGCAAGCTTGTGAAGCCATGCGCGGTAAACTCTTTCCGCTGCCGCTTCGTCTGACGGGTCGGGAAGAAAAACTTTGATTACATTATCCGAAAATACGGCATGAGGCTTGTCGCCCTTTAATCTGACAATTTCAAAGATTTTGCCGAAAATCAGCGCGGACTTATAATCATTCACCTCCGGCAATTTGTTTCTGTTTAAGGCGTATTCACGCTCACTTACGTGCTTAAACACCCAATCGCGCTTAGCCAGCAAAAATTCCACCGCCCATGCGTCCGTCGTGCCGTAAGGTAAATTAAGCGTCACGGAAGCGTCGCGCTCAATTCGCAAATATATGTTCTTTATTCTCTTTCTGACAAACGAGACCGACACCGTTCCGCGCCTTTCGCCCATGTCAAGTTTATATAATTTAAGCATAGATGCGCCGTGTTATGCCGCCTTGAAAAGCGTAAGCGGAAAGAGGTTGTGAATCCGAAAATTGCAACTGAAACGTGCCGGAAACGATATTATGACCGAGCGGCATATTGCCGCGGGAGCCGCCGTTTGTCACCGTAAACCCCCGCCGCTTTTGAATTCCCGTCGATATTTACGGCATTCCGCATGGTATGAAAGCAAGCGGATTAAAAGAATAAACATACACACTTATACTGATGCCAAACGCCTTACCGGTTACTTTTTTGACAGTCGGATGTGCAAATAAGCGGACGCTCATGAACGGACGAGACCGACACCGTCATATAAATTGCAATTACTTGTACATGCGCGACCAAATTAGTAATCGAATTATTTTATGTAAGTGAAATACCCCGTATATAAACAAGCGAACAAAGCGGCGAGCCTACGAAAAGTTAAAAGAAGTAGACCCGCTTGACTTGCATGGTAAACGGCAATAGAAATTCAGCGTCACGGAAGCGCCGCGCTCAATTCGCAAATATATGTCTCGTATTCTCTGATTTAATTCCCGTTTTTTGCCTGATTGCTTTTATGCAAACGCCGACATACGCGAACGGGGCGACCGCCTAATTATTCTGTTTAATCGGATGCCTCAGTCATAAATGATCGCAGACATAAATAATCGGATATATATAAGCGAACAAGGCGATAAATCTACAAAAGTCGGCGTATGTACGCAGGCAAACGGCTTTAGCTCCTGTTTCTTAGCCCGGTCCCTTTTATGTGAAGACCGGCGTGCGCAAGTGAACACAACCGCCGAATCATTTTGTTTAATCGGATGCCGCAGACATAAATAATCGGATATATATAAGCGAACAAGGCGATAAACCTACAAAAGTCGGCGTATGTACGCAGGCAAACAGCTTTAGCTCCTGTTTCTTAGCCCGGTCCCTTTTATGTAAGGACCGGCGTGCGCAAGTGAACACAACCGCCGAATCATTTTGTTTAATCGGATGCCGCAGACATAAATAATCGGATATATATAAGCGAACAA
>JAITEJ010000162.1 GCA_031282095.1 Clostridiales bacterium | reverse complement strand
CGGAAGCCGTCGAAGAAGTGTATAAACGGAACGGAGGATTTTAGGGTGGCAAGATGCGCCACAAGCGCCATATCCATGCTTTCTTGAACCGAGTTTGCCGCGAGCATGGCGAAACCGGTTTGACGGCACGCCATGACGTCCGCATGGTCTCCGAATATGGAAAGCGCGTGGGCCGCTAGGGCGCGCGCCGACACGTGAAAGACGCAGGGCAGCAGTTCGCCGGCAATCTTATACATATTCGGAATCATGAGCAACAGGCCTTGGCTTGCCGTAAAGGTAGTGGTAAGCGCGCCCGCCGCAAGCGAACCGTGTACGGCGCCGGCAGCCCCCGCCTCAGATTGCATTTCCGCAATTTTGACGATGTTGCCCAACATATTTTTTCTTCCTTGCCCCGCCCATTCGTCCGCGCTCTCCGCCATGGGAGACGAGGGGGTTATGGGGTAAATAGCCGCGACTTCGCTGAACGCGTAAGCGATATGCGAAGCGGCGGTGTTTCCGTCTATTGTCATTTTCTTCATCAATATACCTCCGTGCGGACTAAGTCATATCCGCCGTAAAATTTTTCTTACACAAAGTATCCGTTTGCGCACCGTATTGTAATTCGCTAGTATTATATATATTTAAATTATATAAGTCAAACAAAAAACAAGCAAAAACCGCGTCTGTAAGCCGCGAACCAGAAAATTTAATCCTTATCCTTTGTCCGAATATAAACGCGTATTGCCGCCGCCGTCGGGACAAGTTTTTTCGCGACTTATCCTATCGTTCGTCCGTACATAAACGGGTACTGCCCACGCGGTCGCGACAGGTTTTTACGAGGCTCGGCTTGTCGTCCGTCAGCGTATAGACGCGTATTACCGTCGTGTCCGAACGGTTTTTCTCAATGCTCGGTTTATCGTCCGTACGAATACAAACACACGCTTCCGTTCCGTTTACAGCCGGACCGGCTTTCTTCTTAAACTCGGTCAACCGCATAATCGTATGTTGCGAATTTACGTATACGCCGCCGTGCGCCCCGATTCGCGCGTGCGGTGACGTGACTCCGATTGCCTGCCTATGCGAACAACGTCAACGCCGAGGGTACTCCCCGATTCGCGCGTGCAGTGACTCCGCCGTGAGATTTCGGCATGAAGGAGAGGATGCTTTAATCGTTTGAATACGCATATAAATTACAACTGTCCGTCAGCGGGCGTTTCTCTTCCAAAAATGCTTGCGGGGCGGGCGGCGAACAGATATCGGCGGCGCGTTTTCTGTTTTTTCGGAGATAATGAAGCCGTTTTGCGCCCGAGGTATTAAAACGCTGACAAATTGGTGCTAAAGTGCGTCCGTTTTGTTGTAATAAGGGCGAATTTATGTTATCATATATAAACATGGAAAAGATAATAGAAATTAAAAACTTAAGTTACAGCTACCGCGCCGCGGAGGGCGAGGACGTGACGGCCTTGAAAAACGTAAATTTGGACGTTTTTAAGGGCGAGTTTTTGGTTATCGCCGGGCATAACGGCAGCGGCAAATCCACCCTCGCAAAGCATATGAACGGGCTGTTGCTGCCGACGTCGGGAAAGATTTTCGTGAACGGCATTCCGACATCCGACGACGCCCGCATTTTTGAAATAAGAAGCTCCGTCGGCATGGTTTTTCAAAATCCCGACAATCAGACGGTTGCCACCTTCGTGGAGGACGACATCGCTTTCGGACCGGAAAATTTGGGCGTTCCGCGCGATGAAATCGAACGCCGCATAGACGAGGCTTTGGCGGCGGTGGGCATGAGCGGTCACCGCAAGTCCACTCCGCAGAAAATGAGCGGCGGTCAGAAACAACGTATCGCGATCGCCGGCGTGCTTGCGATGAAGCCGCAGATTTTAGTGTTGGACGAATCCACGTCAATGCTTGATCCGCGCGGAAGAAAAGAGGTCGTGGAAACGGCGCGTAAGCTGAACGGCGACGGAATCACCGTCATTCTCATCACGCACAACATGGAGGAGGCGTTTTTCGCGGATCGCATCGCCGTCATGCGCGACGGGCGCATTGCGGCGGCGGGAACTCCGAAAGAGATCTTTACCGATACGGAAATCCTGTATAAAAACCGTTTAATGTTGCCGCCGTTGTTGGAGATACAAAGGCTTCTGCGGCTTTCGGGATACGATACGGGAGATCCCGTGTTTACCGAGGGCGAACTTGCGGATAAGCTGGCGGCTTATTGCCCCGGTTGCGACGCGCGCGGCTTTTCCGCGAACCGTCAATAACAGCATGATTTAAAAGGACGATACCGAGAACAAATGCCGATAGTAATCAAAGACCTGACATATACATATATGCGTAAAACGCCTTACGAAAAAAAGGCGTTGGACAGCTTGTCGCTCACCGTAAACGACGGCGAGTTTTTGTGTATCATCGGTTCCACCGGCAGCGGCAAGTCGACGCTTATACAGCATATGAACGCCCTAATCCGCATAGAAAGCGGAGAAATCACCGTGGACGATATTATTTTGCACGCTAAAAAGCCGGATTTGCGGCGTTTGCGCGGTAAAGTCGGCATGGTGTTTCAGTATCCCGAATATCAGCTTTTCGAGGAAACCGTGGCTAAAGACGTCGCGTTCGGACCCAAAAATATGGGACTTAACGCCGAGGAAACGGCAAAGCGCGTCCGCGAAGCGATAGAATTGTGCGGTTTGGACTACGACGAGGTAAAGGATCGCTCTCCGTTCGAGCTCTCAGGCGGTCAAAAACGGCGCGCGGCTATAGCCGGAGTCGTGGCGATGATGCCGCAGATATTGATTTTGGACGAACCGACCGCCGGACTTGATCCCGAAGGGCGGCGGGATATATTGGACCTCGCGCGCCGTTTAAAGAAAGCGGCATCGCCTACGGTCATTATGGTAAGTCACAATATGGACGAGGTGGCGCGTCACGCCGACCGCGTGGCGGTTATCGCGGACGGCGCCGTGCGTTGCGTGCTTCCCCCGCGCGAGCTGTTTAAGAACGGCGAAATGCTTGAAGAATCGGGTCTGGGCGTTCCGGTCGCGGCAAAGCTGTGGAGTTTGCTGAAGGACAAGGGGGCGGAAATGCCGTCCTTACCTCTTATTCCGGAGGAATTCGCCGTAATGTTCGCGGATTATGCGAAAAAATGCCGGGAAAGTGCCGGCGCTTTAAGCGCAGCGGAGGGAAACGCCGATGAATAATATTTCTTTCGGACAATATTATCCCGCAGACTCCGCGGTACATCGCCTCGATCCGCGCGTGAAACTTATTTGCACCGTCATCTATGTGGCGGCGGTTTTCTTTATAGACAGCTATTTCGCGTATGCGGCGGTGTTGCTGTTCGGCGTTGCCGTGATAGCCGCGGCGCGCGTCCCCTTAGGCACCGTGCTGAGAACAGTCAGGAGCGTGCTTTTTTTGATTTTACTCACCTTCGCGCTGAATTTGTTTTTGGTTTCCGGAGATAAAATTCTGTGGAGTTGGAAATTTCTTAAGATTACGGAAACCGGGCTTGACTACGCCGTACGTATGGCGTTAAGGCTGTTTTTGTTGATAACCGGCACCGGTCTGCTGACGTTGACCACCACTCCCATAGAGCTCACGGACGGGTTGGAGAGTCTCATGTCGCCTTTGAAAGCGATACGCTTCCCCGTGCGCGACATCGCGCTCATCATGAGCATCGCGCTTCGGTTTATCCCAACCTTAATGGAAGAAACCAATAAGATAATGAACGCGCAGAAAGCGCGCGGCGCAAGCTTCGACACCGGTAATTTATTGAAACGCGTCAAAGCGTTGCTGCCCGTCCTCATTCCGCTGTTCGTGTCGGCGTTCAGACGCGCGGAGGAACTCGCGGACGCTATGGATTCGCGGTGCTACAACGCCGCGCCCAAACGAACCCGCCGCAGACAATTTAAGATTCAAATTTCCGACATAATCGCGCTGTTGGTTTTCGCCGCGTTCATAACGCTCGTCATACTTGACAAATATCTTTGGGGCGGGGCGATGGACGCGATAATCTATAACTTGATTTTCGTTAAATAGGGGGGCGTCTTAATATGACCGAGCATTCAAGGTTTGCGGAAATTGCCGAACACCGCCGCGTAAAACCGCAGTTACCGTTATTCCGCAGCCGTAACGAAAAGCCGCGTATTCAAGTTTCGGCGGAGATTGCCGGACGTATACCGATGCGTAAAGTTTGCCGTTGTTTTGTTTCGATACGTAAAACAGTCCTGCCTTTCGTTCCGTCGCCGTATCGGTAAAACCGTTGTCGGCGCTTTTGCCCTATATAAACCGAGAGAACAACCGAAGTCCGAGTAAAACCGCCGTTAAACGAAAGCGGCGGTCGTTAATTTAAAAGATTATTTTCTAAAGAGGTATTGAACATGAAAAACTCAACCGTACATAACAATTTTAAGAAGGCGGCGGCGTTATTATCCGCTGCGGTCATGATAGCCGTATTGCTGTTCGCGTTCGCGGCGTGCGACGAAACGCTGAAGGCGGAACCCGTTTCCGTGACGTTAATCATCGGAGATAAGACGCTGACAACGGAAACGAGAGAAGAAAAAGTCGTCGGCTTATTGACCGAACTGAAAAAAGCCGGCAAAATATCGGCGTTTGAATATACCGGTCAAAAATGGGGCGCGTTCGTCACGGAGATAGACGCGCTCAAAGGCGACAGTACGCAGGGAACGTATATATTACTTTATCACGACATTGATGACAGTGGACTACATGAATTTGGTTCGGAGGGTGTAATCAAAAGAGAAATCGACGGCAAAAGCTATTTCTTTTCCGGCGTAGGCGTATCGCTTCTGCCCGTAGAGGACGGAGCGACTTATGTTTTCGTGTTAGAGAGTTAGAGAGTTACTAAGTCGGTCTTGCGCGCAATGACGGCAGTTTTTTTGCGGCGGCGTCCGTTTCGGGAAATCTTTAAGGATTACACGAACGGACACCTCCGCGAAACGGCGCGCGTCTCGGAAAATATGGCGAACCAAAAGACAACGTATGAAAACTTCATAGGCTCGCCGCCAAGACCGGAGACGTCGGCGCGGGAGCTGATATATTCGGGTATATTCGCGGCGGTGTTGTCCGGCGCGAAGCTTGCGTTGCGCGTGATCCCTAATGTCGAGGTGGTCACGCTTTTGATTCTCCTCTACGCGAGTTTTGCGAACGGTCGCGCCGTTTTTTTGTCGGTTACCGCTTTTTGCGTCATTGAAACCGCTATGTACGGCTTCGGAACGTGGGTGCCGCTTTATCTCATCTATTGGAATTCGTTGGGATTTGCGGGACGGCTGTTTTTGAATAAGCTTTCCGTCGGGAACGACAGCCGCGCCAAAAAAAATAAAACGGCGGATAACGATATAAATTTACGCGATGATTGCGCGGAAACCGTCAAAATCGCCGGAACGGTATTTTCCCGCAAGATTAAAAAAATAACGGCGGCATTTTTCGGAAAAGGAGTATTCAGGGCGGTGATAATCGCCGCGGCATTCACCGCCTTTTTCGGGGTGCTGTCCTCGGGGATAGACGTTCTGTTTCTGGCGGGAGGCGTTCCCGCGCGGCAGCTCGGCAGAATATTCGCGATAATATATGTGCGCGGACTTTGGTTTTACGCGGTGCATTTCGTTTCCAACATACTGATAGTGGGCTTATGTTACGGCAGACTGCGCTCGCTTTTGAAGAATTTATTGGCGGGAAGGTTTTAACCGTCAACTCGCTTGCGAGTATTGCGTTTTTGATGCGTCCGTGTTTGAGCGCGCCGGACTTACTTTACGGTTTAACAGAGATTACGGCTTTTCCGTATTTGCCGGCAATTAGGTTGACGGATGTCGGGTTTGGGGCGTTCCCATATTTACGGCTTTTTCGTATTTCCCGTCAACTCGCTTGCGCGCGGCGGGTTTAGAGCGTTTCCCGTGTTTGCGGTTTCGTAATTTTTTGACTGCGCAAAAAAAGTAGAGGTTAGAACATTTTTAGTATTGCAAAAGTCGGATAGAGGGGTTATAATAAACAATATTGAAACTTTATGTTACATATGGACAAAGGCGACTGTATGCGGTTTTTAGTGGGTACGGGTTATTTCCGTTCGGTCGGGAGTAAGCGCGTTTTCAGAATTACCCGCATATTTTTTTAGCGAAACAAAAGCAAAGATTTGGAGGTTATAATCTATGGACTACAAACGACACGCAGAGGACGCGATGGCTTTTATCAAGAGGATTGAAGCCGACGGTTGCCGATTTCCGGGTTCTCCCGAAGAAAAGGTCGCCTGCGAAAAGATTCAGGCGGAAATTTCCGCCACCGGCTTGACGCCGCGCACGGAAGAATTTGTCTACGCTCCGAATTCGAGCATAGGCATAATCAACAAACTGGGCTGGGCGGCGTTGATCGCGACCGCGATCTATTACATTTCGGCGGAAGCCGCTATGCTGGCTCTTATTATTTATGCCGGCATAATGTTGTTCACGTTCACGCAGATTGTGCGTTACACCGGCATATGGGATTTTGTTTTTAAGCAGGAAAAGGCTAAAAACATCATTACCGAGGTTATGCCCATTAGCGGACAGGTGGATTATTCTATATTCCTAGGCGCTCATTACGACAGCAGTTGGTGTTGGAAGCTGGCGGTCAAGAACCCGGACACCGCGCTTATAAAGACGGCGTGGGGCGTAGTGGGCATACTGGTCATGATAGGTCTTTCCATAATGAAGATTATCGTATCCTATCATACT
>JAITEJ010000140.1 GCA_031282095.1 Clostridiales bacterium | reverse complement strand
CCCTCGGGCGCTTGGAAATCGATGCCGAAATGAGCTCCGCTCTCCTTGATTTTCGAATAGAATACCGTCGGATAAAGCTCATATACATTTGTGATCGTCGCACCGTATACGGGTATAATATAACTCGGCGCAGGGGCGACAGGTCCTACAGGGTCGGTCGGATCATCAGTGCCCGGACCTATCGGATCAATCGGATCGACCGGGTCGACGGGACCTATGGGGTCTACGGGATCGCTCGGCTCGACAGGTCCCGCCGGGTCGTCGGGACCGTCGGGAATCGGGTCGATAATTGCCGGAGCTTCCTCCGCATTAAAGACGCCTCCTATGGCTAAGCCTATTACCGTAGCCACCGCTACGCCGCAAAGGACTATCAGTATTACGTAAATGTTTCGCTTTAAGAATCTTCCGAATCTCGCAGTATTTTCTTTGATCTTGCTCATATTGTGTGTTACCTCCGTTTACATTGATTATTTCCCCATATTTTGCTGTTTATACATACGTTTTTATATTTTAAAATCGCTTTATGTGAAATAAAAGTAACGGCAAAAATCATTAAATGTAAAACTTCGGTGTAAAGGAAGGTCTTGAAAAACGAAACAAAAAATCCAGATAAGCGGTCTTTAACGCCTCGTTGCGCCGAATGACGAAACCGATTGTCAGTAACTTGCCGTACGAAAAATAATCTTCCGAAACATAGTCAATTCCATCAGTTTTTCGACAGCGGCGGCATAACGGTCTTATAACGAAGATTATTACGACAGTATTCCGCATTGAATTTAAATTAATAAAAGTCTGACAGTCACTCAACGAAAGCGGTATGCCGGTCTTTATACCATGCGAGTTTTTTATATGACGCTCAGCATGAAAGTCCTGTTAATAAAAGCCCGGTATGCCGTTATATGCCAACCTTATATAAGGGATGTTCGTGCAACATTATGCGTTTAAGCCCGATTAACGAGCGCCCGGTCACTCGGCGGCGGAATGTCGAACCTTGTAATACAGACCGTTGAAAGAATGTTCCGCGCCAAAGTCCTATTAAAGATACTAATAGCCACCAAGCAACAGCGGCGTGCCGACCTTATAACGCGAGCCGTTGAAGGCTATCTGAATATTATCGCCCATGCCCGGCAATCTTGCGGAATGCCCCGTTATCACCGTTACGCCGTCCAGTTCTTGAACATGGTGGCTTATCACAAAGAAACGCAGCAAAATTTTTTCCTTATCCGAAGCGCCGCCGTCAAATGTCAGTTCCTCTCCTATCGCATGTGCGTTTGCATCGTCGGATATGTAGACGGTTCTGCCGTTCACGCCGAATACGGGAGCGCCTATCGGCTCGATCGTGTATATCCTATATACCGCCGACAACCCCGCGGCCAGGCTGTGAAAATCGCACGGGGAATAAAACGCCGTAAGCAAAACCGCCGTCAAAAAAATCATGAATCCGAGCATTGTTTTTTTCATACGGAGATTATTGACCCGTCGTACGGCTTTTAAACCCACCGCGCACAAAAAGCCTATTTCCGGCAGAACGCCGTTCGTTTTTTATCTCCCGCTTAACCGGATTAAGTAAACGATTGCTTATCCGCATATTTTGTTTCGGAATAAGCGGGGCATCCGTTTTTCATTTTTTCTTTCTCTCCGTACGGCGTTTCGCGTTTTAATAGGCTTTGCAAAAATTTGTTCGACAGCTAAACTATGACGTGAATGTCCGCGTTCATGCTCCGTATGCCTTTCTACGGCGTCTCTTCCTTCCTCTCCTTACGGCGTTTATTTCCGCGCTTTCACGGATTTTCCGAAAGTTTGTTCGACAGTTCGCCGTCTCGGATTTCGTTGTCGGGAAGCGCGGCGTCATCCATCGTCACGGGTGCTTCTTCGTTTCGCGGCGCGCGTCTTTGCAGATCCCGGCGCAACATCAAAATCGGGATAATAAGCGTAAGTAAAACCAGAGACGCCGTTAAAAATATTTCCGGCGCGGGAATGTTCGCCTGCATTTCCGTGGCGTGATCAATGTAGGTAAGTTCGGGATTTACTCTAGCCATAGCTTGATTTACCGCGTCGCCTATCGCCGGTCCGATAAACATGGGGATAAGCACCTGCGCCACCATTCGCACTCCCTGCAATTTACCGATCGCGTCCGCGGGGGTGAAATCACGCAAATACGCGCCCAGCGTAGTAGTCACCAACAGCATACCCATAAGCATCACAAAACCGGTGCCGGCAAGCGAAACGATAAGCGCGGTCTTTCCGATGCCGTGAACGAAGTAAAGACAGAATAACCCGACGGTATATGCGCCGAAGCCTATTAAAAGCATTTTGAAACGTCCGATTTTTTCGGTTACACGCCCCAACAGTACGATTGCTGTGGCGGCGAGAATCACCATTCCTCCCAAAACGGCGCTGTATTCTATGACCGTAAACTTTAGATATTGCTCGAGATATATCACCAGATAGGGCATAAAAATCTGCGCGGCGACAGAGCTCAGCAACCATGCGAACAGTGTTATATAGAAGGATTTATAGCGTTTGACGGTGGACGGCAGAAAGCCGTACGCTAAATTTTTGCCGAAATGTTCTTTTTTTTCGGGAACAAGCCCTTTTTTATCCCTAATAAAGAGCAATCCCGCCGCGCCGCATGCCGCGATAATGCCGCCCAAAAAATAAAACATGCGCGGATAGTTGTTATCCTCGCCCAACAGCAATCCGAACCCGCCGGCGACGATCAGCAAAGCGAATAAAGGAAACGTGGACAGCACGCTTTCCGCCTTAGTGCGGTTTTTGCCGTCCACATTGTCGGTTACCCACGCGTAATACGCCGCGTCGTTTGCCGTGGAACCGAAAAAAGTCATTACGCAGTCCATGACTATGACGACTGTAAGCGTCGCGGCAACCACCGCCGTCGCGCCGCCGCCTGACAGCCCGAACATTCCCGACGGCTTGGACGGGTCTATATTGAAGAGATTTTGTACGTTAGAGGTATTTATAAAGGCAAACGCCAACACCGATACACCCCAGAAAATGTATCCGAGCGACATAAGCGTCTTGCGGTTGCCGAGTCTGTCGGATACGGTACCCATAATCAAAGCCGTCAACGTTGCCACTATGCCGCTTGCCTGCACCATAACCGTTACGGCGCGGGTGCTTTTTGCCACGGTGTTATAGATAAACAGGTTGAAATACATATTTTCAACCGCCCACGCGATCTGTCCGAATAAGCCGAACAATATTAACGCTATCCATATCCGTTTCACAAGCCCTTGCGCCCTATCCCGTTCCATATGACCGCCTCCTCACATATGCCGTCAGGCATTCCCGCCGTCCGTACTTTCCCACGATTCACGACGGTATTTGTTATTTTATTATAAAGATTATGGGGGTTATTGTCAATACGTAAAAAAATACCGACACATGATTGACAATCCTACGTAAAAAAAGATGTACGCGGATTTTCCTAACACCGATGATATGCCGGAGCAAGACCGTTGCAATCCGTCCCGTAAAAACGCTCTTATTTCTCAAAATCGCAAAAAATATAGCGCGAAAACAGAATAAGAACACGGATTTTTCTAATGCTGATGACATACCGGAGCAATGCCGTTGCAATCCGTCCCGTAAAAACGCTCTTATTTCTTAATACCGCAAAAAATATAGCGCGAAAACAGAATAAGAACATGGATTTTCCTAACACCGATGATATGCCGGAGCAAGACCGTTGCAATCCGTCCCGCAGAAATGCTCTTATTTCTCAATACCGTAAGAAATATAGCGCGAAAATAAAATAAGAACGCAATCTTACGTTCTTATTTTACGTTATATCTGATTTTTCGTTCCGTGTCTTAAAGCTTAAAAGAAAACTGATAAAACCAAACACATTTCCGACAACGCACCCGCACGGAATCTGCGTCCGCGCGGAATATAGCGGCTTTCACCCTTACTCAGGCAAAGGCTTTCGCCCGCGACCTCAAGTTCCAAATCGCCTTCCAAAACCGTCATCCAAAGATTATCGTTTTTGACGGTATACTCCTTCCGATCGTTATGGTAGACGGTTTTCTCTATTTTCACAATCTCGTTTCGAAAAAGCACGGAAACTCCCTCGCCTCCGTTCTGCCAAAAGGAGCGAACTTTATCCCGAGATTCATCGTATAAAAACAAGTTTTCGTTGCTTACCATAACAATATAATTATATCGTATCACATACCGTTATGTCAAGGTCATGCGGGTAGTTTTTTGCTTATTAAAAACTTTTTTAAGAGAACAGACCGTCCGCGCCGCCGACGCGATTTTCGCGGGAATTGAAGCCTACCGAAACGCGAAACCCGACGATGTCTTTGTCCGACCGTGATTTTAATCCGTCAAGGCATTTGTCTCTGTGAGCGGCGGAATTTATACGGCGGACGCGGAGAAAAAAATGTCGAATCTGCTGTTCGCACAACATTTACACAAACATTTATACAACGGGCGCGAAGCGTAATCAATCGCTTTCGCGCCCGCATACGGTTTTTACATATCTGCGCCGTAAAACTTTATCGGAATCCGGCGTATTTTCCTCGTTTGACGCAAGGCTTTATTTCAGCCGCCGCAAGGTTTTATTCGGTCGGTTCGGAGCTTTCTTCGGCTGCCTAAAAGGTTTTGGTCGGTTCGGAGTTTTCTTCAATTGTCGAAAAGTTTTTACTCAGACGCTTCGGAGCTATCTTCGGTTGCCGCTGAGCTTTTCTCCGTTATCGCGCGAGTTTCCTGCGGTCTGCTCGGAGTTTTTCTCGACCTGCTCGGAGAAGCTTCGTTCGGAACGGGGCTTTCCTCCGTCGCCGCAGGTGTTTCCTTCGGTCTGCTCGGAGTTTTTCTCGACCTGCTCGGAGAAGCTTCGTTCGGAACGGGGCTTTCCTCCATCGCCGCAGGTGTTTCCTTAGGTTGGCGCGGAGCTTTCTTCGGTCGGCTCGGAGAAGCTTCGTTCGAAACGGGGCTTTCCTCCGTCGCCGCCGAGACATCTTCTGTCGGCGCGGGATTTTCCTCAGTCGCCGCCGGGGTTTCATCTGTCGGATCGGTGGTTTCTTCCGCTGCCGCAAGGATCTCCTCAATCGGCGCGGAATTCTCGGCAACCGGCGAAAGGTTTTCCTCAGTCGGCTCGACCGCCGCGTTTTCGGCGACGTCTTCGCCGTACTCCGCGTTTTGAAGCGGTAAGAATTCCCCGTCCGGGGCGGGTTCCGTCAGCGTTTCGGCGGCTTCCTCCGCGCGGCGGCGCTTGCTCTTTATCAGCTTGAACTGCTTTCCGGCTATGGTTGCGCCGATATACGCCGCCGTAGCCGGATCGAGTGTATCGAATATATTGTTGGGATCCACCTCGGCAAGAAGCTGTTCGCGCAATACGCGTTTTTTCTCGCTGTTTATGCCCTTGCGGTACGCGAGGTCGTAGATTATGGGAATGATGAAAAGCGTAACCACCGTGGCGTATGCAAGACCGCCTATGCTTGTTATCGCGAGGGGCTGCAGCATCTGACCGTAGTCGGAGCCGTCGGCCGCCATGATTATCATGGCGAGGACGGTCGTCGCGGCGGTCATGAATATCGGACGCATACGGTCGACGCCAGTGCGGAACAGCGCGGTGCGCTTATCGACGCCGCTTTCCACGAGACGGTTGGCGTAGTCCACGAATACGATTCCGTTATTTACTACGACGCCCATTAGGATTATGAGACCCATCATCGCCATTATGCTTATGGGCATTCCCGCCGCCGCCAAAAGAAGGAAACTTCCCGTAAACGCCAGCGGAATGGTGCTCATTATAATAAGCGGAGCTTTAAACGCCTGGAATTGCGCCGCCATGACCAAATAAATGAGCGCGATAGCAAAAACGAGAACTATGACGAGCGTGCTGAACACCTCGTCCATAACCATCAGCTCGCCGCCGTCGTCGGAAATATAGACGGACGCGGGCTTGGTTTTGTTGTATTCCGCGACTATCGCGTCTACGGCGGCGGTTACGTCGTCGCTCTTTGCCGTTGCGTCGTAACTGACCGTGATGGTCACGCACTTTTGACGCGAAACGCGCCTTATCGAAGCGTAGCCGTCCCTCAGCTCTAACGCCATCGGCACTTTATCCCCGTTAAGGGTTTCCGCGCGGTACAGCACGTTTCCGTTCGCGTCTTTTTTAAGGCAGTCGTCGGAAAGCAGTTTATAAAGGGGTACGCTCACGGTTTCGGCACCCGTGTTAAACGTATCCTCGGACACTATCTCCATGGTAAGCAGGTCGACAGCCTCGCGCTTGGTCGAGTAATACTGCGTAAAGTCCGTAACCGAGTAAGCCCGTTTCGCATAGGACACGTCGTAAGTGTTGTCGCCGTTATCGACCGCGTTAACGTATTCGTAATAAAATTCGCCGTTTTCGCCGCGTACTACGGGTATTTCGCCGCCGGAAATTACCGCCTTTATAACAGCCTTGCCGTTCTCGTAGGTTTTCACGAAAATTTGTTGATTGCCGGAGTTTTTGATATAATATTCGGAATGACCGCCTTCGTTGTCCGCATCGTTGTTTAGGAAGTAGATTTTTACGGATTCGCCCGACGCGGCGGACGCCGTATACCACGCCTCCGTACGGTAAGCCGGCTCATAGAGGTATACGTCGACATCCTCCTTCTTTCCCGTTTCGTTCTTTATTCTCAGCGTGTGCAAGGAGGACGGCTCCGTCAGCGCGGCGGAAATCTGATAATAAATCTGACCCACCGTCAGACCGACCAGCCTGTTCGCCGCATCCTTGTCTATGCTCAGCCTGTATTCCTTGCTGTCGGAGGATGTTCCGTCGTCCACTGCGTAGACGCCGTCTATTTGGGAGAATCGCTCGGAAAGATTCCGCGATTCGGCAATCATCTCCTCATAATCGTCGCCGTAGAGATACACGCTGTATGAATTCGACGTTTCGGAGGTGAACATACTGCTCATACTCGTCATCGTAACCGTCGTGGAGTAGAGCGCGCCTCCTTTCGCGTTCAAAGCCCTTTCAAGCTCTACAATCAGCTCCGTGGGCTTCATGGAGCGGTCTTTTTCGTCGACGAGCGTAACGCTTGCGCCAAGCGCGCCTCCGCCCAAACTCATGCCCGCGACCGACAAGCCGCCGGACTTTGATATGCCCGCCGACTCTATATCGGAGAACTGAGCGAAAATGTCGCCCATATCCGCGATAGCTTGCTTTACGGCGTCATCCTCGGTGTAATAGTTGTCGCTCATCGGAGAAACGCCTATGTTCCTTCTGTTTATCTCGTCGGAGTTAAATACGAAGTCGACGCCGATGCTGCCCATATAATTGTTCGGGAACAGCTCCGTACCCATCGAGAAAGCGGCGAATACGCTGCCGCCCAATAACACCACGACGAATATTATTACCAACCATTTGTTGTTAAGCGAGAAGTTTAGAGCCTTTATATACGCTTTCTTTATTTTAGACTGCTTTTTAGACGGTTTGGGCGGTTTCTTCAGGAACGTCGTGAACGACATCGGTATCAGCGTCAGGGCCGTCAGGAGCGAAGCCGCCAACGAGAAGCATATCGTAAGCGCCAAATCTTTGAATATTTGCTGTACCAAGCCCTCTATAAATACGATGGGCAGGAACACGACCATAGTCGTCAAAGTGGATGCGAAAATCGCGCCGGAAACCTGCTTAGTGCCGGCGATCGCCGCCTCGACGACGGACTTCCCCTGCATTCGCAGTCGGTATATGTTTTCCAACACCACTATCGAGTTATCGACAAGCATACCCACGCCGAGCGCAAGACCGCCCATGGACACTATGTTCATGGTTATACCGGAGAAATACATAAGCGTAAAGGTGAAAACTACGCTTATGACTATCGAGAAAGACACCGCGAATGTCGCCTTTACGCTTTTGAGAAAGACAAACAGAATAAACATCGCGAGAAGCGCGCCGTAAATCAGGCTGGACGTGACGGAATCCATCATGAACGAAATGCTTCTGCCGTCGTCGGAAAGCACGGTATAGTTAAAGTTGCCGTCCTCTTGATGAAAAGCTTCCAAAAGCGCGTTTATATCGGAAGATATGGTCGCCGTAGACTTTCCCGGTTCTTTCTCAATGGATATTTGCACGGAGTTTTTCCGCGTCATGGTGCCGTCGGGATTTCGAGTTAAAAGCGTGGTGACCTGTTTGGACGAATCGTCGAGGAAGACTATATTGCCGAGATCGCCCATAGTAATGGTCAGCTTAAAGTTTTCAGTGGATTTTTTCAGCGTTTCCTGCAGCACGTTGAAGTCGAGAGTATACGATGCGGGATTGCCGTTCGCGTCCTTTGTTACCGTAAGCGCGCCTTCACCGCCGTAATTGCCGATAAGCGCGAGGATACTGTTGAAAGTGGCGTAAACCTCTTCGGGGTCGCGTCCGTCGAAATAAGAAGTCAGAATTCTGATTATCTGCTCGTTCTCCACTCCTTCAAGCGTAAAGAAGAAAGGCATGGAGGCGATCTCGGCGTCTATCCGCTGATCGTACAGCCCCTTAAGCGCGGCGTTCCACTCTATCGCGGCAATTATTTCCGCGCCGTCGGGCGGCAACGAACCCGGCTTCTTCTCCGCGTAATATTCGAGCGCGGCAAGCTGCCAGTTATCGTTTTCGCCTAAGTTATCCGCGAAATCGGCAAACTCCTTGTTGTTAATCATATACTCGCTATAATTATATATGAATTGCACGGGGAGATAATATTTCGAATCCGGATCGGTTTCGGCAAGCACGCCCATCAAATACGCGGCAAGAGTAGCGGGGGTATTCGGAACGAGACCTAGCGAAGCGTTAGAACCCGTCAGGAAATTGCTATACTGCGTCTTTTGGAGGTCGCTTAATTCATCGGAATACAGTTTGCCGTCTAGCACGCCGTTTATCGCGACGCGGCGCCAGTCGTAAACATCGGTTTTGGTCTTGTCCGTAACATATTCGCGGAATTTTTCGTTTGAGGCTATCTCCGCCGCCCATTCTGTGCGCTCCGCGGGGGATAAAGACCATGCCAAAGGACCGTTCGCCGTGACATTTATCACGTAATCGGCGAGATACCTATAATAAGCGTCCTCCGTGTCAAAATCCGCCGGAACGGGAGTGTCTTCCCGCAGGTCGTCTAACGCCGTCCGCACCTTTTGCGTATAATAATCCGTATAACTTCCGTCCCATTGCAACCCCGGCGCAACCGCGCCGGATGCAGGGTATATTTGGTCGTTCTTTATTAGATTCAGCAACTCTGTACGCCATGAAAACGCCAAACCGTTCGTATTCCAACTCTCCGTAAGGCTTATATAAGCGGAATTCGCCTCTATTACATTAACCCATTCGGCGCGCACGGCTTCAGGCATATAATAAGGGTTTGTCTTAACGTCCGACGTCAAAGAATCAACCGCCCAACGCGCGAAATTATCGGGAACGTAGGCATACCAACTGATAGCCTCCGCGCCCGTTCTGAGTTGGGCGTCGGTGAAAGTGAAGGTGCCGCCGCTTGCGAGCTGCAACGCGCGCAAGAACGTCTTGATGTCCGCCAAATACTCCTCGATCATCCCGCCCAAGTCCACGGTGATCACCGGGGTGTTCATAAATTCCTCGCGGCTCACGATTGCATCGCCTATCTTAACGACGAAATTTTGGGCTCCCTCGGCGATACTGCCGGCGGGGACGCTTAGGTCTTGCGCCATGATAAGCTGATCCAAAAGATCCGAGGACAGCATTCCGCTCATATCCGCGACCGTGCCGTTGACCACGGTCAACACGCCTTCTTTAAATATGCCGTCTATAAGATCGTAAAAGGCGGCTTTGCCGATCTCTTCGTCTTGCACTATGTATCTGTTTCCGAGTATGTTGCCGATGGCGTCCACCGCGAAAGCGCGCGCCGGAGAGCCTTCATTTTTAAGCTCGTTTATGACGACCTGAAACGCTGCGTTAGCCGCCGCTTCTTCGTCGTCTCCGCCCGTCGGTAAGTTGTTTTCCAACCGCGTCAGAAATTCGTTTAATACCTTTGCGGGATCTAACGCGCCGTTTGTCAACAAACCGGGATTGCTTTCCGCATCGTCCAAAATATCCTTGAGCTCCTGCCGCGCGCGTTCCTTTGCCGCGTCGGGGACTGACAGTTCCAACCCCAACTGTCCCAAAAGCTTATCCAAAACGGCGCGCGTCATCTTTTGGCTGTCCAAACTGATAAGCGCCAAATTGGTTATAAGACCGCTCGTGCTCACGCTTGCGACGCCGTCCACCGCGTTGATGCGGGTTATGACGCCGTTAAAATACTCTATCGATTCCTTGACGCTCTCGCCGGAACGCCCCATGCTCACTTGCATTACGGGCAACATCGTAGGATCGATTTTAAGGACGATGGAGTCCATAAACATGGGATCGTCGGGGAGATTCGCCAGCTTCAGCGCGCGTTCTATATTCGATTGCACGGAAGAAGTGTCCGCGTCCTCGTACAGCTCCAAAATCACCATCGAATAATGTTCGTTGGATGTGGACGTCATACTTTTTATGCCCGACAAGGATGCCAGCGCGTTTTCTACGGGAGCCGTAACGTCGCTTTCCACAAGCTCGGGAGCCGCGCCCGCGTATATCGACACTACGACCATGTACGGCAAATCCATGCCGGGAAGCAGGTCGGTTTCGGTGTTTGTAAACGACACGACTCCTAAGCCGATGATTATGATAATAAGAACAATTATGAGAACGGGATTCTTAACACTTATTTTAGACAGCATATTTCTCTCCGATGAGTTCGGTAACACGGTTGTTCCCGACGCATATTTTTATCCGCCGCCGCAAGGACGGCGCGTATTGTCACTTAAGGATATTTTGGCGCGATGTTTAATCGCTACATATTTTGCGTTTGCAAAAGATAATACAACACCCTTTTCCCCTGAGTAAACCTACAAAGGCGAATAAGGAGTTGCTTATGTGACATCGACCTTATAAGCGGCAAGGTCGAAGATGTTTCGCGCGCCGCCCGCGCGCTTAAGCCTGCGGAAAGCGGCTAAGGACTGTCATATAATATCAACCGCCGCGAGGTATTCAGCATACTGAAGCTTGCGAAAGCGGCTGAAGGTTGCCTATACTATGTCAACCGAGCGGCGAAGTTAAAATATATTCCGCATTCCGTCCCGCCCCGTATCTTTCCGCGTAAGCGCATAAAGAACAAGTATTCCGCTTTGGTGAACGAACTCTTAAAGCCAAGTGTCATTCCGCGTAAGCGCATGAAAAACAAGCGGTTCGGAATAAGAATCCGACCTTTAAGCCTCGAGGTCAAGAATATTCCACTCGCGGTATTCGCTGCCTTCCTTGGCGGAATACGCCATTTTGAATCTTCCGGGTTCGTCGTGCGCGTAAGGAATAAACACCGGAGAATTTTTGTCCGCCGGCATTCCTCCGCCGTACGAATACCTCTCGGAAATTTTGATGTCGAAATCCAATTGAAATACTTGCGATTCTTTATTCGGCGCGGTAAACACCATATGGATCGTTTTGATAAACTGGTCTATGCCCGTGACGGACGACGGCAGACCGGGTATGGCTAAGGATCCCTCCGGAGTTATGCCTTCGTTGGTCATAAATTCTATTATATCGGCGTCGGGCACTTTAAGAGAAAGTTGCAGATTTGTATCCGAACCGGTTATGCGCCCGTCGCCGTCCGCCGTCACCGACATGGTGAAAGGTTGAAACTTAAACCATCCCAAAACCATATCTCGGTATGTATTGTAAAAATACACTACGTCTTTGTAATCTTCGCTCTCCTTATCCTCGGCGGTCGGGAAGGACTCCTCTATCATAACGTCGATCTGCTTTACGATATAATCCTTAATAAGCGCTTCGCCGGCGGAAAAAGTATAATTGAATTGTTTGGTGCCTTTATTAAAGGCGTTTCCCGACGTATCGCCGGCGGCGGCCCAGTCGAAACCAGACAGTATAAGCGGCGTCATGATCAGGTCGCGCACCTTCAAGCCGTTAGACGAGGGACGGTTAGCGTCGTTTATGAACTGCTCCGCTTCGCTCTCCAAAAGCGCTCCCCACGTTTTGAAGGCGCCGTTGCCGGTGTTGTAAACATAATCGGCTTTCTTTCCGTAGGGAACGAAATCGCCGCGTACGTTTAGGGTGCCGCCGTAGCTGCCCGCCTCGAACGTTACCGCGGTGTTACCGTTCAAAAACTCCTTTATATCGACGGGAAGAATGTTAGTCATTAAAATAAAGCCCAATATCCCGGACCGCGGCATCGGTTCGGTGGTTTCGATTTTGCCGTTCGCGTAAATATACCCGTCCGCCTGCGCGCGCTCCATATGCATGGTATCCGTCATGCGCACCGGCTCACCCTCGTATATGTAATGAGTGAAACTGAAGCTCACGTCCGAAACGGCTTTTTTCGCGCCCTCGTTCGCGTACGCCGCCAAAGCCGCGGCAAGCGCGGGCTTTTCTTTCAGCCTCGGATCCGTACACGCCGCCAACGCCAACATGAACGACAGCAAGACCGTAGCGATAACGGATACCTTTAATAAGTTTTTTCTCTTCATATTCATAAATGTTCTCCAAAGTTATTTGCCGGCAAAGGACATTTTTAAAACGATACGGTTGCTTCAACGGCAAACCCGCACCGTACCGTATTCCTTGATTAGCCGCGGGGAAGAGCGATTATTCACGGAATAGACGAAACGTGAGTTCCGCGCGCACTTACTTATAGATAACGTAATATTAACATAAATTTAAATAAAACGCAATACAATCGCCAAAGGAAATATTAGTAAAGATTCTGCAATTATTATAATAAGCGTAGCGTTCCGATTACGGAAGTTTATATCGCAGCTTCGTCTCCGCATAAGAAAAATCTTGCCTTTTGATAAGCTTAAATTGCGGCGATTCAACAAATAAAAGAAACGGTGAATAAAATTATTTAACGCAGTATTGTACGGATAGTCAGCCGTTGAAGAGTCTGTAGTGCCGTGATAAAAATTCCGCAATCGTCTACAAAGGAATTAAACGGCAAGAATTTCAGCCCGCAGGAAAATACGTCGCATATATGCGGCGGCAAGAAATGGTTTCGCATTTTCAGCATATCCTACAGCTATTCCGCGCCCTCTCTTCAGATGTAAAAACGCATTTAAATATTGCTATAGGGCGCCGAGCAGGGTGAAGCAGAGCAGTTCGCCTTGCAGAATGTTTTTTATTTCGGGGATGTCCCATTCCTCGTAGAGTTCGTCCAGAAACAGGAGAAGTTCGGAGGACAATAACAGAAGCTCGCGAGATGGATTTTGAGAAAGCGGTTTGTTGTATTTGCGTTTAGGCGGGTCGGAACTTTCGGGTGTCGATTCGTCCAGACGGACGGAGAGGGCGTCGAGTTGTTGCAGCAAGGATTCCTTTTTACCGATTATTTTGCGGGCGGCGGGGCTTATGTCGCTGTAGTGGACGGCCGCGGAGTTAAGACGAAGAGAAGTAAGGATTCGTTCCGCAAGGCGGCGGCATTTGGCGAGCAACGATTTTACACGCGGCGGATTCCTAGGCGTTGAAGGCGTCGCAAAGCCTTGAGCCGATACTCCGGGTATGCTCTTTTTTAATTTAGCATACTCTCTCGCCAAATTTTCCATAGTCTTATCATCGGGTAAGATTAAAAAATCATCCATGCGGCTTTTCCTCCGATCGCAACATTTTATGCGGGAGACAAACGTATGTTTCGCATTTAAAACAGATTTCAAAGAAAAAGGGAAAAATCCGGAGAATTTCATGCCGTGCGGTCAATTTATAAGTCAACCGCCTTACAGACAGACCGCAAATGTTTGATTTTATGCGGATTATGGTGTAATATAAAAATATGGACGGACATACTCACAGCACATATTCATATGACGGAAAAAATACGGCGCGGGAAATGGCGGAATTCGCTTTGGCGGCGGGATACGGCTATTTGGCCGTCACGGACCATTGCGATTTCGACTGCGCGCGGCTGGGGGGCTTCGAATGGTCAGAGCCTTTGGACGCATCGGCGTGGAACGACGGTTTGACGGGGCTTGCGGATGAGTTTCGCGGCAGACTCTATATAGCGCGCGGGGCGGAATTCGGCTACCTCGCGGAGGCGAACGGCGACTATTCGGAGTTCGTCGGAAGATACAATCCGGACGTGATTATAAACTCGGTGCATTTGACGGAGGGAAAGGATCTCTATTCCCCGGAATATTTTTCGGAGAGTGCGGGCGACGCGGCAAACCCGCGTCTGCGGCGTCCCCGCAGCCGGGCTTACGGCGCTTATTTGCGGGCGGTGCGTGAGAGTTTAGACGCCCCCTACCGCTTTGATGTCGTCGGTCATCTGGGCTATATCTCGCGCCGCGCGCCGTACGACAGACCTGCTCTTGCCCTGAGTGATTCACGGGAATTGTTTATCGATATATTGGAAACCGTGAAAAATAAGGGCAAAGCGTTGGAGATCAATTCGAATGCGGGAAGAACATGCGACTTTTTGCCGTCCGCAGAAATTTTTAAGGCGTACCGCGCGATTGGCGGCGAGCTTGTGACGTTCGGTTCCGACGCGCACACCGCGTCTCGTATCTGCGATAAGTTGGATACCGCCGAGGAACTTTTGAGAAGCCTGGGTTTCAGATATCTGTTTGTATATAAAGGCGGCGAACCGTATGGCGTGAAGCTTTAAAGCGGAAGGTCTTTAAGAGTTTGACTTGGATATTTGGCGAAGGTGTAACTACGGATAAGGTATCATCAAGGATGAGAAGAGATATGCCTTTCGGCGTATAATCCCGGCGGTTTTGACAAAACTGTTCGGATAGACGCTGCTCCGCGTTGAAAGCCGCTTTAATTGCGGCGTACACCATTTATTATTTTTATGAGATATTATACAGTCTTTGTCCTTGCCTTATTTTCTTGATTAGGGAAGCTCTCTGACCGCTATCACGCGTTTTTGAGGCGCGTATATGTCGCGGCGCAGTTTTTTTGAGGATATCAGTCCGCCGTTTTTCCAAAATTCGATATAGCCTTCGCTTTCTATGCCGTCGTTGCCGCGCGCGATTACAGCTTCGTCGGAAGGTAAATCCGCGTTGACGACATACTCGGTTTCGCAGGGCGTAATTTTTTTAATCTCGCTTCTTGTGCGGATTTCATAATCGGGGCTTTTGCCGTAAACGGTTACGGTGAGCCGCGCTCCGTCGGCGCGCGCGGTGAAATAAATTTCACAGTCCGAGTCGTTCTTCATTTTTAAATCCGTAGCCG
>JAITEJ010000060.1 GCA_031282095.1 Clostridiales bacterium | reverse complement strand
GCGCTATATGCCTTATAGAACGTTCCCTTAACGAGATAAAAACCGTCGCTGACGGCGCGTTGCGGGAAAACGGATTCAAATACGGAGCGACGGCGAGGCTTGCCCGCGAAGAATTTCCTAAGCGTCAATATCTCGATTACACCTTTGAAAGCGGTGTTTACGATGCGTTAATCGTGGAACTGGGAACAGGAGAGGGAGACAATTGGTGGTGTGTGGCTTTTCCGCCGTTATGCTTCATAGAAGCTGAGGATGCGGATGATTTTAGATATAAGTCCAAAATAAAAGAGCTGATTGATAAATATTTCGGTAAATAAGAGGCGTTTTTATCGGTTTTTAAATTACTTTCGGCACAAATAAGAATATACTACTTTTAAGTTCCGCGCCCTCTTATTTGTCGACCTTGTCGTATTGCGGGTATGGTTGTATTTTTATTTTGTAATATGTTTATATATTTGCCGTATTTTATCAGTAACTTCCGTTCCTTGTATAAGTTTGATAAGATATTTTCAGTTGCATTTCTATGGAAAGCGCTATAATTGCATATAATATTTGCACTTTCAGATTTAGAGAAAATACCGTACTTTTAACATAAAAACTCAGTATTCTTTGTCTTGCCGGCATACTTCCGAACGTAAATAAAACTCCGCTTTTCTTCACGTCATAAGCATAATTTTAGTTAAAATTTTGTCTAAACGAGTTAAAATCAATTGACATCGGGACACTTTATGATATAATTATTATACTTTCGCGGTCATGGCGGAACTGGCAGACGCGTACGTTTGAGGGGCGTATGGGCAACCGTCCGGGTTCAAGTCCCGGTGACCGCACCAAGTAGTCTACCGTCAATTGATAAAAAGAATTTTGTCGATCGGCGGTTTTCTTTTTGCCTTAAAAAATCCATGTTTCAGTCCATGCCCTGCAATTGAATTGACACCTGATAAAAAAAGGCGGCATAATAAACCGTATTATACCGTCTTTGATTTTTATAACAATAGTTTTTCCGATCAGGTGCAACGGACAAAATCACACTCTTGCACCGTCGTATTTTGCAGACTTTGACCGTTTACTGCACAAATAAATTTCAATAAGTATTCCGGCGCAGAAATGAAAATCAAACGTCTGAGAGCGCGGACGTAAGCCCTTTTTTTGAAACCGACAAAATAAGCTTTGCAGTTTCGATTTACGCTTTTGCGGACTTTTTACGTGAGGGCGCTACCTTATCAGAATCCCCTAAGGCTTTAGCATCGGCAATTTTCTTTTTGGCTGCTGCGGCGGCTTTGGCTTCCGCTTCCTTGCGGGCGGCTTCCACGGCGGCGGCATCGGCGGCTATATCCGCTTTCAAACCCGCCAAACTGCGAGATATAGTGGCGACCTTTCTGGACGCGGTGTTGGCGTGAAAGACTCCGTCCGCCTGCGCCTTGTCTATAATGCTCACGGCTTCCTTATAAAGGACCTCGGCTTGCTCGACGTTTTTCAAGGCGATTGCCGTGTCAAACTTCTTGACGGCGTTCTTTACGCGGGTTTTTTTGGCGACGTTTATCTTGTTTTCCGCTCCGGAAACAAGCACTCTTTTCTTTGCAGATTTAATGTTAGGCATATTTTCTCCGTATACGGCGTAACGCGGATTTATTTTCGGATCGACGGTACACCGCTTAATATCGTGGTTTGTACGCCAGAAACACGCGTTTTTCCGAATGAAAACATACGAAATACACCTCGTGTACTGTTAGGCTTTAATATCCTATCACAAAATCATGCGGAATGCAACAAATTTTTATCTGTTACGTAAAAATTTCACATGAAATTCATGTGCTGCCGTAATATTCGACGCGTTTGGCACATACTGCATACGGGGAATTACTTTCTCATAACTGAAAAGTAAGAAGGTAAAGTTCGTTCCGCGGCGCGGGTGAGATGCCTTGGCGAGGGGGTATATAAAATAGGTATGACGCGAAAGTTCGTTCCGCGGCGCGGGTGACGGATCTCCGCATACGGCGTGTCTATCCGTAATTGAAAAATAGGGGAGTAAAGTCCGTTTTGAAATGGCATGAGGGGCGTCATCTTTATTGGGTAAAAGGCTTTCCCTTATCCGGAAATAATAACAGCCGGCTTTGAGAAAGAAAGGCTGTGCCGTATACATATGGAAAACGTTTATACAGACATGGCTGTGGAATGCTTTGAAAGGGGGTTTCCGCGGCGCATAGATAAAAAAGAAATCGGCTCCGGAGTTTTTAAAAGCACCGTCGAAGTCAAAAACGAAGCGGAAGAAACGGCTTTCGGCAAGCGTCGCGGCGTATATGTCACGTTCGACACTAAAAGCCCCTATTTCCGTTCGGCGGCAACGGAAAAAGTCTTAATTGACGGCATAGCTTCCTCATTGAAAAAGCTGTCGCGGACAGTTATGCCGAAAAAGCCGGATGAGAAAAACGGGGTTATAATGAAAGCTCCCCTCGCAGCCGCGGATAATGATGGCGGCGGGTCGGCGGTTTCGTTCGGTACGCCTGTCATTAGGCAATCGGATCGTAACTACGGCGATACGGCAAAAACATCGAAATCCGCATCCGCACACCGTGCCGTTTTAGTGGTCGGGTTGGGCAACGAGGGCATGACGGCGGACTCACTGGGACCGTCCACGACCGCTAAACTGTCGGTCGCCGCGGGAGAAGGGACCGGACTATGTACCTTGACGCCCGGCGTGCGCGGTGTAACCGGAGTTGAGTCATTCGATGTGATAACCGGCGTATGCGATAAGATAAAGCCTGAATTAGTAATTTTGGTGGATACGCTCGCGTCTTCAAAGGCGCGGCGCCTTTATTCTTCTTTCCAACTCTCCACGTCGGGGATTATTCCCGGCGGCGGAGTGGGAAATCGCAAACCCGCGTTAAACCGCGAATCTCTGGGGGCGCCGGTCATAGCGTTGGGTGTGCCGTTAGTTCTGTATGCGCGCACGCTTGCGGCGGATTGTTTTGAATCCTATTCCGAACTTACGGGAACGGTAATAGACGGCAAAAAAGCCGGTCTTGCTATGGCGGACAGTCTTTTCGGCGACTATAACTTGGTGGTTACGCCCAAGGAGATTGACTTCATCGTAAACGGTTGCGCGGAGATACTGTCGCGCGCTCTGGTAAAAGCTTTCTTGTGAGAATAAATTAAAATTTCTTTTCGTTTCGTGCTGATCCTGCCGCGCACACTGATATAAGCTTTCTTTTAAAACATTTAACCTTATTTTACGTTCAGTATGTCCGCCGTTATCGAGAGCAGCCGCATAATCGGTCGAGAATAGTCCGCGCTATTTCTTCGATGAAAGCTTCGCCGCTATCGAGGGCGACCGCATAATCGGTCGAGAATAGTCCGCGCTATTTCTTTAACGAAAGCTTCGTCGTTATCGAGGGCGACCGCATAATCGGTCGAGAATAGTCTGCATTTCTTCGACGAAAGCTTCGCCGCTATCGAGGGCGACCGCATAATCGGTCGAGAATAGTCCGCGCTATTTCTTCGAGGAAAGCTTCGCCGCTATCGAGGGCAGCCGTATAATCGGTCGAGAATAGTCCGCGCATTTCTTCAACGAAAGCTTC
>JAITEJ010000145.1 GCA_031282095.1 Clostridiales bacterium | reverse complement strand
GTTCGTCACTCTGAAAAAGCGCGGCAAACGCCCATATGTCATAATATCGTATCTGGCGGCGTTTTCAGTGATCATGGTCTATTATGTGCTCGGTAACGCGCTTTTCGGAAACTATCTGTTCGGCATAGACAACTTTTTTATCAAATTGTCGAGCTTTAATTTCCTTTCGGACGAATTGGGACGCTTGGAATGGACGGGCATAATCTCATGGGTCGTCATTTGCATCATCAACATAAGCGTACTGCTTTGGGCGGCTATAGAGGCGGGCGGCAGACTGATCAAAAAACGTAACGCCGCCGCCGTGTCAGTCATAATAGCCGCGGCGGCGGCGGTCACCGTCATGAACCCGTTTGACTACAGAAAATTCGCAGATCTTTCGTGGTTCGGATACACACTAGCGGTGTTGGGATTTGCGGTGCCGCTAATATTATGCGTTTTCTCGGAAATTACGAAACGCCGCGGAGGCGGCGCGGAGCAATCCGACAATAAACCCAATGAAGCAGCCGAAAACAATGAAGTACGCAATGAAAACGAAGACGAAGACGGTTTCTCAGTCCGAAAACCGTCGCTCGCCGGTACGCCGGACACAGAACGCGCCGCATACGGCTTTCCTTCGGAAAAAATGTCTGTTGCTGATACCGCTACGAAAAAAGACGGAAACGGCTCACAAACCCGGAAAAGACCGCCGGCGGACGCGCCGACTGATAAAAAAGACTCCCGAAACTCCGCGGACGTGAAAGGCAAATCCTCCGTAAAAAATCCCTTGTTTGAGGATTCAGAGGACGGGAAGGACGGTTTTGCCTTGGAAAAGCCCTCGCCTGCGGACGCAGCGAAAATAAAAAGCGGTTCAGTCGTGAAAAAGCCCTCGCCGGAGAATTCAGCGGGAATAAAAAGCGGTTCCGCCATAAAAAGACCGCCGGCTACGAATTCGGGAAAAGGGAAAGGCGGTTCAGTCGTGAAAAAGCCCTCGCTGACGGATTCTGCAGGCGAGGAGTCCTATGCGCCGGCTAAGGTCGAAAAATACGCGAAAAGAGGACGTCCGAAGCCGGAGCAAAACGGATAAGGCGTTTATCTGCGGCTTTATCAGATGTTTTTTCAAATCCGACACCGTTAAACAATTGCGATTGATTTTTATATCGCCGTAAGGCGGGTTTAACGCGATGCATGTAATTTATGCATTAATGGATCGATAAAGCTGCGGCAGAAAACGGCGAAAGGCTTCAGTTGTACGGCTTTGAAATGCCTGTTAATTACGTTTTCATACCGCGGACAAAACTAAGGGTATTTATCGGATAATATATCGGGTGATAATATGGCGAGAAAAAAAATAAAGTTAAGAAACAAAAAATTTATATTGATGCTGTTTGTTTTCATAGCGGTATCCGTAGTCGCGCGTAACGTCAACCGCGTAACCTTGCTTGACCGCGCCATAGTGGTGGGTATGGGTATAGAAATGCGCGACAACAGCTATTACGTGCACCTTCAGGTTCTGAAAGCGACTGGCAACGCGAGCGAGTCAAGCGGCAACGAGGATTCATATATAGTATTTTCCGGTCGGGGCGAGACCGTTGCGGACGCGTTGGGAAGGATAGGCTCTGACAGCGGACTGGTCATTGCTCTAGCGCATTGCAATATCGTTATACTGTCGTCCAACGTTTTAAACAATCTCCTGCCGGCGACGTTGACCGCTCTCATAAGCACGTGGCAACTGCCCGATCAAGCGGTATTGCTTGCAACTTCCGATTCCCCCGCGGATTTTCTGTCCTCGCAAGCGCCGCTTTCCAATTTGACGGCGTTTTATATGCGGCGCGCGCTAAGGCTTTTAGAGGATGATTTCAGCGCGATAAAGTTGGTGGTCAAGGATTACCTTGCCGATTATTACTCTAAAAGCGGCGTTACGGCGGCGGCGTTTCTGGAAAAGAACGTCGTCAGTTCTCAGAACGATTCCGGCGACTGCGGCGGCGGTCAATACGGCGAGAAAGGAGATTCGGAGGGCGGCGCCGATGCCGATTCCCCCGGCGATTTCGCTCGTTACTACATGAAACGCGCCATGGTGTTCGGACGCGGCGTTAAACCGATGATCATGTGCGAATCGTCAACCGCCGCGATATGCATAATTAAAAACAACATCAAGAAAGGCTCTTTCAACGTGTTCGACAAAGACGTAAAAATCGAATGCGATTTAGTTTACGAGAATGTGCGCCGGAGAATAAGCGACGGAGAAGCGGTTATGGATATAAAAATCAAAATGCGCGCTATGGAAATACAACGCGAAAATGAGATAAGTTCTTTCCGTGACTACGGCTGCGACCAAACCGCGATAGCCGCGCAGAAATTCAAGGTATGGGTGGAGGACGCCTTTCTGGCGGCGCAGGCGCAAGGTATAGATCTCTTTCAGTTGGAAGACGCGATGTACCAAAAGAAGGGGCGTAAGTGGGTTAAACCCGACGACTTCATAAAAAATATGAGACTTAAGGTTTCCGTCGCCGTCACAGTGGGCAGTTAAACCCACGCGGTTCGGCATGTGTCTTTCCTTTCTATGCGGTTACGGAATGTTAACACACAGACTTGCGGGTTTTATCGTAACGATATGAGTATCGGGTAAAAGCAGCGATCGGAGACCGGTTATGCGGCTGCCCTGATAGCGGCGAAGCTTTCCTCGAAGAAATAGCGCGGACTATTCTCGACCGATTATGCGACCGCTCCCGATAACGGCGAAGCTTTCGTTGAAGAAATAGCGCAGACTATTCTCGACCGATTATGCGACCGCTCCCGATAACGGCGAAGCTTTCGTTGAAGAAATGCGCGGACTATTCTCGACCGATT
>JAITEJ010000059.1 GCA_031282095.1 Clostridiales bacterium | reverse complement strand
CCGCAGGGAATGTTCACGGTGTATACCTCGCAAGAACTTGTCGGGATAGCAAGGAATGAAAACGATTTGTTGTCGTTCGTTTTAAGGCTTTAAAGTTTGTGACTTTCGCAGGGAATGTTCACGGTGTATACCTCGCAAGAACTTGTCGGGATAGCAAGGAATGAAAACGATTTGTTGTCGTTCGTTTTAAGGCTTTAAAGTTTGTAACTTCCGCAGAGAATGTTCACGGTGTATACCTCGCAAGAACTTGTCGGGATAGCTAGGAATGAAAACGATTTGTTGTCGTTCGTTATATACCCAACGGGGGCTTGTAAGGACGGTAAAGAACTGAAAAAATCTTTCATCATTCGTTTTGAGGCTTTAAAAGTCATGTCGTCAAATATCATTACGGTTTCATTTAAAGACGGATTCACCGGCGGGCTTGTTTTAGGTCTAGGTTTTTTCGATGCCGTTCACGCGGGACACCGCGCTTTGCTGGAATGTGTTTCGGAACGCGCGCGAGAACTTTCGCGCGAAAACGAGCATGTTCTCCCCGCGGTTTTCACTTTTTCAAACAACATGGCGGAGTTCTTTAAGCCGGGAGAAAAATTGGTATATACCTTTCCCGAGCGCTTGCGGATTTTTGAGACTTGCGGCATGTCCGCGGTTATTTTCGCGGAAATGAACCGCGATTTTGCCGAACTCGGCGGTATTTCTTTTTTGGACGAACTGACAAGCCGTTTTGATATACGGGCCGTCTTCACGGGAAACGATTACTGCTTCGGAAAGGGCGGCGGGTGCGGGGTATCCGTCCTTAGAGCTTATTTTGCGGCAAGGAATGCGGAAACGAGAATAATCGAATTCGTAACGCACGGCGGCATAATAAAAACCGAACGCGGGGACGAAAAAAAAGAAGGGCGTTTCTCCGACGAAAACCACACGGAAGAATATTCTGCCGGGGAGGTCTCCGACCGGGCATGTGAAAAAAAAGAGTTACGTTTCTCCGATGAAAATTACGCGGAAGAAAAGAGCTTCGTATATAAAATTTCAAGCTCGGAAATACGCGCGCTGATTTCGGAAGGAAATATTTCCGACGCAAACCGTCTGCTCGGAGCGCCGTATTTTGTTTCAGGCAAAGTGCGCCGCTGTCACGGGCGCGGCGGCGGTCTCGGTTTTCCGACCGCGAACATAATGCCCGCCGCGGATAAGTTGAAACTTCAAGAGGGGGTTTACGCCACTCTTACCGAGGTTGACGGCAAAAATTTTTTTTCCGTCACCAGCGTAGGTTCGCGCCCTACTTTCGCGGAATACGAATATGTCTTGGAAACCTTTATAAAAGATTTTTACGGAGATCTCTATGAAAAGGAAATAACCGTTTACTTTGTAAGGCGGCTGCGCGGCTTACGTAAATTTACGTCGCCGGAGGAGCTTCGCAGGCAGATTTCCATTGATCTGTGCGACGCCTGCCGCTGACGCCTATAATAAGAGGCGCGGAAAAAGTTAAGGTTGACTTTACTCCTTATCTATATTAAAATTAAATTATGTCAAAGATATTTTTCGGACCTTCCGGCAATAGCGAAAGCTTTTACGCGGACGGCAACAACGCCACGGTTCAAGCTCCCGCATGGCTGAAAGCAAGAAGGTTAAACGCCTTTGAATATTCTTTCGGGCGCGGTATAAACATACGCAGCGCCGCGGCTCGCGTCATCGGAGAAGAAATGCGGCGGTACGGCATAGAGCTTTCGGTACACGCGCCGTATTACATCAACTTCGCTTCGCCGAACACGGAAAACGTGGAAAATTCTGTCGGTTATATTATGCGCTCTTTGCGGCTTTTACACGCGTTCAGGGGCTTTTCGGAAGATTCCGAACCGGACGCGGATAAAGCGGTGGATATACTTACGCAAGCGGACTCAAAACCTTCAACAATCGAAAGTTCATATCCGCAAGCGGCGCCGGAATCTAATGCGACGGATTTAGCCGTCCCGACAGCGGGACGGGTTATTTTTCATGCGGGCAGCGACGGCAAGGCTCCGAGAAAGGAGTCCTTTGCACGAACTTTAGACGGTTTGCGCAAACTTATCGAGATAAAGAACTCAAGTCCGTACGCGCGGCACATAATATGCCCTGAGTCTATGGGCAAAACCGCGCAGATAGGCACGGTCGCTGAAGTCGTGGAAATGTGCAAGTTGGACCCGTTGATGTATCCGTGCTTCGACTTCGGGCATATCAACGCGCTGACGCGGGGCGCGCTTAAAACGAAGGACGATTTCAAGCGCGTGATCGATGCGGCGGCGGCGGGACTGGACGACGTTAAAGTGAAAAATATGCACATACATTTTTCCAAAATACAATACGGCGACAAAGGGGAGATCCGTCATCTCACTTTCGCGGACACGCTTTACGGTCCCGAATTTTTACCGCTTGCGGAGGTTATCCGCGAGTACGGTCTGACGCCCGTCATAATCTCCGAATCCGACGGAACGCAAGCCGAGGATGCCGCGGAAATGTTGCGCCTTTACAATTCGTTAACGAGGTAATTTCTGAATATGATGATAAACAATCTGAAAACGCGTAATAAACAAACGATTGTTGCGGCTGCCGTGGGCATCTCCGTCAACCTTGTGTTATGCGCGTTAAAGATTTATATCGGACTGTCCGCCAACAGCATAAGTATACTTTATGACGGAGTGAACAATCTGCTCGATTGTTTTTATTTCGGCATCGTCATATTGAGCTTCGGGCTGATGAACAGAAAGCCTACGGAAAGGACTCCTTTCGGCTTCGGACGCATGGAATATATCGCCGGTTTTTTCATGTCCGTGATAATTCTCGCGACGGGCGGAATATTCGCCTTTTCCGCTTTGGAGCGTACGCTGTACCCCTTTCTGATGATATTTACCTGGCTTAATTTTGGGCTTCTTGCCGGAAGTGTGGCGGTGAAGATAATTCTTGCGGCATATTTTCACGCCGCTAACTCGCGCATAAAATCCGATGTGGTCAAAGGAGCGCAGATCGACAGTTTCACCGACGCGTGTCTTACTCTCATGACGCTCATAGGGTTCAGCCTCACCCGATATGCACAACTTCGGATCGACGGCATAATAGGGATTATAATCAGTGCGGCGATCGTCGCGGAGGGAGTTAAACTTCTGATCGGGAACTCCCGCAATCTGCTCGGCAAACGTTTGGACGGCGCGGTCGAGGACGGCATCCGCACCATAGCCGGGCAGTACGGCGTGATTGCCGAGACGCGTTCTTTAAAGCTGCACGATTACGGCGCGGGAAAAGAAGAAATTATTTTGGAACTGGTATTTACAAGCGGCAATGATTTTGATATAATAAATAAGGTTATCGGAGAGATTGCGCGCGAAGCGGAGAGCAAATTCGGCAAACCGCTCAAAATTTGCGTGTCGCCGCGGCTGTCGGACGACCGATTATCATCATCGAACGATATTTTACGATAACGCCGCGTGGGGATTTTCCGGCGAGAGAGTCTTGCAAAATGCAATGAAAATTTCAATCGGTAAACGATATTTTTTGTGATGGCGCCGTGAAAACGGAGATTTTTCAGCGCGGAAGTCTTGAGAAATAAAATAAAAATCTCAATCGGCGGACATTAGCACGCGTTCGCGCCGTATAACGCTGACGTCGCAAACAGTTTGGTATGCGGCGTAATGCGGGTATCAGCGCGCGTTCGCGCCGTATAGCGGCGGACGCTGTTGAAATGAAACAAAAGGCGCTTGGCGGGTATTAACGCATATTTGCGCCGTATAACGGAACGGAGGGTCTATATGTCGAATAAAAAGTTTAAAACACCGCTCTCGGAGGCGGAGCAAATTCAATTGATTCTGCAAAAACAGCGCGAAGAGGAAAGTAAGCGCGAAGTGCTGACTCCGGAAGAAAAACACGATATCCGCGTTAAAAAAAGTAAAAAGGCATTTAAAATAGTCGCCGTGACGCTTGTTTCCATAATCTGTGCCGTCGCGCTTCTGAGGGGCGTTTCCGCGCTCACCAACAACGCGAATATGAAGCTTGCGAAGGGGCTTAGTCCCGTGAAAAACGCCGGTGCGGTTACGCCGTTCAAGGATGCGGAAACAGGTTGGTGGACGTTTGAAACCGAC
>JAITEJ010000038.1 GCA_031282095.1 Clostridiales bacterium | reverse complement strand
TACCACTATTTCTAACAAATTATACTTCACTTTACCCGCTTGCCTTTTGTCTGTCAAAGTCTCAAAATACTTTTGTAACATAATTTCACCTCTCGGCTTCATTTATATCACTTCCGTACTCTTTTTCCTGCCTCTTTTTTAAATTTCTATCATCTTTTCATGCGTTCGCCCTGTATGCTGTTACGGTAATAACCGTTGGAAATCTTTTACGCGCACTGAAAAAACAAACCTTTTCATAAAATATACGCGACGCTATGATTACGGAGCGGACGCGAAAACACGCGGCGTGCCTTTGTAGAGTTCTGTCTCGTGAAAAAACAATTTATTTTGAAAACACGCAGCCGCAGTAATTTTGGCGGTAAAGTCCGAATTGCTTGCATAACTCCGCGGAACGGCGGTTGCCGTCGCGTTTTTTGAAATCTGAGGGCAGATATTCCGTGCCGTACCTTTGCGCCGCATCCGCGCCTGCCGAATTAATAAGCGCCGCGTCCTTTAACGGGCTTAGCGTCAATGTAGTCGCAAAAATATCAAATCGTTCCGTTCCGACGGTTTTCGCTCTATCCAAGCCCGATTCTCCAACCGCGGCCGCGGCGGTTCTTTCCAAACGCAACTTAAAGCAGACGGCGCAACGCGCCCCGCGCTCCGGCAAATGTTCCAACCCCTTTACCGCTTCAAAAAACGCCTCGGAGGCGTAACCGCCGTCAATGACCTCCGCTCCGAACGCGTTTGCAAGTCTGACAAGCTCTCTCAAACGCAAACGGTATTCCTCTTCGTCGGTTATATTGGGATTACAGAAAAACGCGGTCACATCGTAACAGGGAATTAATCTCTCTAACGCGACGGAGGCGCATGGCGCGCAACAACAATGTAACAACAACTTTTGCATAATTCCGTTTACCGCTCCGACCGCGCACGGTATTTCTCCGATTGTACGTACAGCACGAGGTATTTTAGCTTAATAATGTAACGACGGTTTTTGTCGACCGCCGTTCCGACCGCGCACGGTATCTCTCCGATTGTACGTACAGCGCGAGGTATTTTCGATTAATAATGTAACGACGGTTTTTGTCGGTCGCCGTTCCGACCGCGCACGGTATCTCTCCGATCGCCCTTAAAACGGCAAAGAAAGAGCCTCGTTTAATATAACAACTGCTTTTGTATAATTACAGCCGTTATTACGTCTCATCGACGGGCGCTTCCGCATTTGCGCAAAGCGATGCGGCGATAATTTCATTTTCGGCGCATTGTCTTATAAGCTTCATTTCGCGCACGGTTTTTGCTCCGGGGAACTTTATTCCGCCGCCGGGAATCGAGCGCGTCAGCGCGCCGTCAAACAAATAAGCGAGTTGAGGCAGCAACAGCATCACCATCGCGAAAGAGCATACCGCGCCGCGCCCGAGAAGCGTCCCGAAAACCGAAGTTCCGCGCATATCGGAAAACAGCCCCAAATAGAAACCGGCGCAGGTAAGAATCGTTGCCGACACGAACACCGCTTTAGACGACTGCGCTATCGCCGATTTGACCGCGCCGCCCTTGTCGTTCATGCGGCGTGCTTCAAGATAATTTGACATGAAAAGTATGGCGTAGTCTATGGTCGCGCCCAAAAGAATGGCACTGATCAACATATAGCCGATAAAGACTATCGGTTGACCCGACAGATACGGAATCGCCATATTTATGAATATAGAGCCTTCTATTACGAATATCAACAACAGCGGAATCAACAGCGAGCGGAAGGTGAACGCCAACACGAGGAACACGAGTATCACCGACACCGCCGTTATAACCGTATAATCGGTTTCGGTGAAGCCGCGTATTTCTACGACGCTCGGAGACGCGCCCAGCAGATAATAATCGCAGCCGCCGCCATCCAATATGCCGCGCACGGAGGACAGGATCGCTTCGGTGCGCTCGCCCTCCTCCGAAGCGTCGATATAAACCACCATACGGGAAAGACTACCTCCGGCACGGAATTGCGCCATAAACGACGGCGGCAGAAAATCGGCGAATCCGCTTTCGGCGACGGCCGCATAGGACTGCGCCTGAATCACCCCGTCGACCTCGGCGATCTTCGCGGTAATTTCCGCCTCGGTCGCGTCGTCCGCGCCGTCAAGCAATACCGCCAGCTGATTTTGACTGCCGAAAACGCCCTCTATTGCTTCACGGTCCGCTTTCAGCACGCTGCCCTCGCCGGCAAAGGTCGCCTCGTTGCCGTATTCGAAATCGTTCATGGTTTGCAGCACGAACGCGGCCGCGATTACGGCTATAAAGACGAACGGCAGCACCTTGCGCGATTTTATAAGCGCGGAGGACATTCCGTTAAGCTTCAAACTGAAAGTCCTGTGCTTCGTCTTATCGATGAGTTTATATGTGAATACGGTGAGTCCGGGCAACACCAAGAACACGGACAGCAAACTCAACAGCACGCCTTTAGACAATACGATCCCCATATCCAGCCCTATACCGTACGACATGAACATGAGCGCGACAAAATTAGACACGGTGGTGAACATACTCGCGCATATCGTGGAAAAGGAGCGTTTTACCGCCTCTTTCATAGCTTCGCCGGGCGGCAGACCGCGGGCGCGCTCCTCCTCGAAGCGATGCAATAGGAATATGGAATAGTCCAACGTCAAAGCCATCTGCAATATCGCCGCGACTCCGTAGGTTATATAGGATATACTGCCTAAAATAAGGTTGGTTCCCATATTTATAACCACGCCGACACCAATCGACGCTAAATAAAGCACGGGTTCCCATAACGAGGACGAGCAGATAAACAGAATGATTAATATTATAACGGAAACTACAACAAGCGCGGTCATGGTTTCATTATCCATAACCTTGATACTGTTATTCACGGTGGCGGCGTTTCCGATAATCGCCGTGTCGTAACCGAGTGCGCGTATGCCGTCTATGGCGGCGACGGTCTTGTCGTCGTAGTCAGCGCCCGTAAAGGCAACCTGAAGCAACGCCGCGCCGTCCTTATAAAACATCTCCGTATACGGCTTGAACTCAAGCGCCGAGCTTACGCTGAAGCCGCCGAAGGCATCCGTATCGGTCATCAAAAGCTGCAACAGGCGCGTTTGCTTTTCCTTTTCCGAATCGCTTAAATCGGAATCTTCCACCATTCCGAACACAATCGGCAAAGCCAGAATAAGCTTCACGGCATCCGCGTCCGACATATACGAGTCCTCTCCCAAACCGCGAGCGTCGCAGTCGGCGTTATATACGGCGGCTATCTCAGGCGCGACCACGGACAGCATATCGTCCAGCCAAACGACCGCGCTTACGCCGTCCGTTTCCGCAATTTTTTTCTTTGCCGAAATTATACCGTCATAGCTTAAGCCTTTCAGCATTACGGAAGCGTTGCCGCCCGCGCCGAACTCCGAGTACATAGCGGACAGCCCCCGCTGAGTTTCGCTTTCCTCGGGCAGATAGGACGCGGTATCATAGTTGACCTTCACGAAAACGGAACAAATCGCCGCGATAACGGTTAAAATCACCGCCGCTGTCAAAATTATCCCTCTGTATTTCACTATTCCGTCCGCTAATTTGTCTACCATGAAAAAATCCTCCGCGTACACGCACGATTGATCGTTGCCAAACTCTCCAGCCCGTTTTCGTCTGATTGCATGAAAAAATTCTCCGCACGCACGATTGTATCGTCAGTTTACGCCGCCTCATGCCCCCGTACGGGAACATAAAAGCTTCCGCGCTGCGGCTCTCACGTCGTCGTCATCACCGACACTCATGACCCTATAAGGAAACATGAAATTTTCCGCGCCCGAGATCGGTCGTTCGGATATAAAACAACCCGGACTCACCGCTTTGCCCGACCGAACGTATTTATTCTTCTATTTCCGAAAGCTTGACCGCGCGTCCCTCCGTCAACGATTTTTTTGCCGCTAAGGCGATGCGCACCGCCTGCAAACCGTCCTCTATTCCCACGGACACCGGCTTATCATTTTCGATTGCCTCGGCAAATTCCATTATCTCGGCGGCGTACGCCTGCATATAGCGCTCAAGGAAGAAATAGAGCGGCTTTTCGGAGGTAACTCCCGCCGAATCGGATACGGTAACCGTAGACGCGCTGTCGTTTTTGATGTCTATCTGACCCCGGCTTCCAAACACCTCTACGCGTTGATCGTATCCGTAGCTTGCGCGGCGGCAGTTGTCGATAACGGCAAGCGCGCCGCCCTTAAGTTTCAGGCTGATAAGAGCAGTATCGATGTCGCCCGCATCCGCGATGGCCTTATCGACGGTCACCGCGCCGTACGCGAACACCTCCTCGACTTCAGTTCCGGAAATATAGCGCGCCATATCGAAATCGTGTATGGTCATATCGAGGAAAATTCCTCCGCTGACCTTGATATATTCCACG
>JAITEJ010000193.1 GCA_031282095.1 Clostridiales bacterium | reverse complement strand
ACTCCTTCAAAGCTTTGGTAGAAATTCCCGGAGAAGCTGCGGCTGTTGTAGGACATTTCTATGCGGTCGCCGTCGTTGCCGTAAAAAAGTATATTGCGTATTTTTTCGGGAAGTTCTCCGATGGGAGTATCCAAGGAAAAGTCATAGCTTTTGGCAAGCGCCCTGTATTGCATATCCGACATTCGTCCCGTGTCGAGATTCCAGCCGGAGAGCGCCGACAGCGCGCCGTCCTTTATACTCTTCGTCCAATCGCTCACTATGAGATTTATATCGATTTCACTTTTAAAGCCGAGACCGGCGCATTCGGGGCAAGCTCCGTACGGATTGTTGAACGAGAACAGGCGCGGCGTCAATTCCTCTATGCTGACGTCGCAGTCGGGACAGGAGTATTTTGTGGAGTAGAGAACCTCCTCGCCGTCAAAGTCCGCCGTAACCAAGCCGCCTGAAAGCTTCAAGGCGGTTTCAACACTGTCGGTTAAACGCCGCTCCGCGGCATCCTTTATTACCAATCGGTCGATTATCACGCTGATTGTATGCTTTAAGTTTTTATCGAGATTTATTTCATCTTCAAAGGTATAATTTATGCCGTCGGCTCTGAACCTCGCATAGCCGCTCTTTTTAAAGCCGTCCAACAACTTCTGATACTCGCCCTTGCGTCCGCGCACCACCGGCGCGAGTATCTGTACTCTGCCGCCGCGCGCCGTTATCGAATCGACTATCTCGTCCACGGTGCGGTGTACTATTTCCTTGCCGCACACGGGACAATGAGGACGACCCACGCGCGCATAAAGCAGACGCAAATAATCGTATATCTCCGTGACCGTCCCCACCGTGGAACGCGGATTGTGCGAGGTGGTTTTCTGATCTATGGACACCGCAGGCGACAAGCCTTCGATGTATTCCACGTCCGGCTTTTCCATCTGACCGAGAAACATTCTGGCGTAGCTTGAAAGGCTCTCTATATATCTCCTTTGCCCCTCCGCGAATATGGTGTCGAACGCAAGCGACGACTTCCCGGACCCCGAAATTCCCGTGAAAACGGTAAGCGTGTTCTTCGGCACGCTTACGTCTATATTCTTTAGATTGTTCTCTTTGGCGCCTTTAACGTATATCTTGTTTTCCATATGTATCCCCGCCTCCGAAAGGCGTCTTACGCTTTACATACATCCCTCGTCTTATCTTACGGTAAATATTATACCCCTTTCCGGCTGAACTTGCAAACGTTTGCCGCGGCATTTGCGCTCTCTTTAAAATTTAACGGCGCCCGTTCCGTTTTGTTTTTCAAAAGCGCGTTATACCGATCGTAAAACCGCGACGCTGCCGCGGCGAATTTCTCATATCCCGGTACCGCGAAAAAGCGCGGCTTTCGGAATTCCGTGAAACCGTATCCTTTTTAAGAGCGTTATTTCAGAAAAACGGGCGGAATTCTACCGTCGTTCGACTTTTTTCTATTGTAACTGCCTTTCGGATTTTGGTATAATGTAACGGCAGTATTCGTTCCATGCGGCGAATCGGGAGGCTGTTTCTTATGAAAGATAAAAAAATGCTGGGCGCGTTTATCCGCGAATTGAGAAAAGACGCGGGGCTGTCTCAAACGGATTTAGGGAATCTTGTAGGAGTATCTTGCAAGGCGGTTTCTAAATGGGAAACCGAGGAAGCGAACCCCGATATAGGCGTTCTGCCCGGTCTTGCCCAAGTCTTAGGCGTTACAACGGACGAACTGCTTACGGGCGAACGCCGAAAATCCTCTTCTTACGGCGTATATGAATACGGCGACTCAGGCGCGGAGACAGACAAACGCCGAAATTCTTATTACCGCGGCGGCGCGGATAAATACGGCAACATGGGTGCCGAGGGGGACTGCGACAGCGCAACGGGAGAATACGGCGACTCAGGCGCGGAGACAGACAAACGCCGAAATGCTTACTATCGCGGCGGCGCTGACGAAAGCCCGTCTTACGACCGCGGACATACTAACCGCCGGGAAGCGGATAACGGCGGTTATGCCAAAGAGGAAATACCGTCGGACGATTGCGGCTTCGAATGCCGCGAAAACCGATGCGGCATACTTGAAGAAATCTTCGGCGCGGGGGAAAGGGCGTCCCGTTTCGAGAGAGTGGGTCGCAGGGAATTTGTCAGCAAACGGCGCACCTCAAAAGGTGTTCCGTACGTACACGTCAATTTTTCAAACGCAGCGTCGGATGCGCGCGGCGTGATCGCCGTAGGTTTCCGCGCGAAAGGCGCGGTCGCGATCGGGCTGGTCGCGAGAGGCGTGGTGTCATTAGGGTTGCTTTCCGTGGGTTGTATATCTTTCGGCATATTGTCCGTCGGGTTGCTCCTGGCGTTCGGGACGTTTGCTTTCGGAGCCGGTCTTTCCGCGGGTTCCGTCGCGGCAGGATTTGTCGCTTTCGGCGCGATTGCAATCGGCTACTACGCTTTCGGCGCGGTCGCCGTCGGATGCTATGCCTTTACCGGCAAAACGGGCTTTGCCTTAGGCGCGCATAACTTCATTTTAAACGGCGTAGGCTCAAGAATAATCCCTTTCATGCAACAAAGTGTATTTCTGAAATGATATGGCGCCGCTTAACCGCCGCCGCTTAATTTAATTGCGTTTTTCCGTGTTTTGTGATATTATTATATAAAGCGTAAAGTAAAACGGCGGTTATGATAATTCGGGAGGCGGTATATATATGATACGGGAATCGGGCGAAGATTATCTTGAAACAATTTATATTATGCTCAGGCGCAATCCAAACCTGCATATGGTTGACATTGCCAACGAGTTGAATTACTCGCGTCCTTCCATAACGCGGGCTATTAAGATCCTGCAAAAAAACGGCTATCTGACGGTAGACGCGGTGACCAATCACATATCCTTGACCGAGGCGGGCAGGATTAAGGCGTCTGAAGTTTTCGAAAGGCATAGGGCTTTGACTGAGATTTTAATAAAAATCGGTGTAAGTCCCGAAATTGCCGCAAAAGACGCCTGCCGAATAGAACACGATATAAGCGGCGAGACCTTTCAATGTATTAAGGAGTTTCTCGAACGCACAACGAAAGATTCGTAGACCGATTTGCACGAAAGACGCGCGGAATATGGACAGGCTTTCGGACGGGGCGTGCGAGCGGTTCAAAGGGAGATTTTTACCGATTTACGCGTTACGATTGTTACTTAATTATAATCAAAGGAAATCCTCTTAAAGGAAGCTATCACTTCGGGTAATCGGCGTTTACACTTTAACTCCGATAAAAAACAGTTGACAAACCTTAATGTATCGGCTTATACTGTTTATAGTCGGAATAAGCGGGTTATAATAGGAAAATATCGTAACAATGCGCGCCGATATTTTTTTTAAATCAATAGTTAGCGTAAGCTAACATAAAATATAAAATTAAAAATGCGGCGTAAATTATTAATTTACGAGCTGATTAAACTAAAAATAGGAAAATTGCCGGACCGGGTGTCTGCATAGCACTCGATCGGCTTTTGCCGGCTGGTTAAACAGCCGCTTGTTAATTTATTTAGTTAGCAACTGCTAACTAAATAAATTAACATAAAACCGGAGGGTAACTGAATATGCCGTTTGTTGAATTTAAGAATGTATCAAAGATTTACGGAAGCGGAGAGGGCGCGGCTGTTGCGCTAAACCGGAGGGTAACTGAATATGCCGTTTGTTGAATTTAAGAATGTATCAAAGATTTA
>JAITEJ010000050.1 GCA_031282095.1 Clostridiales bacterium | reverse complement strand
CGCGGCTCCTACGAGCGCAAGCCTTACGTGAAAAAGGACATTGACGCGCGGGGAGACAAAGGACCGTCGAGCAGATTCGGCGGTCACGGCAACGGAAAGACGCATTCAAACGAACACGGCGGGTCAAGGGGCGATTCCCATAAGCATACGCCTAAAGTATACGACGAAAGCGAACTGATCACAGGAACGCTGAAAGGCAACCGTAAAGGGTTTGCGTTTCTGTTGCGCGACGGCGGCGATATTTTTATACCGCACTCGAATTTAAACGGCGCAATGCACGGCGATAAGGTTCGCGCGGGCATAACCGAAGGCGACATCGGGGAAGTCACGGAAATTTTGGAACGCGGAATAGAAAAGCTTGCGGGCACTTTTCAAAAAAGCCGCGGCGGCGGGTTCGTAATTCCCGACGACAGCTGCTATTTCACGGATATATACGTTCCGACCGATAAACAGAAAGACGCGAAAAACGACCTTAAGGTTATAGTAAAAATAATCGAATATCCCGATAACGGTAATCCGGTCGGGGAAATCATCGAGGTTTTAGGAGAGAGCGGCACCGTAGACGGCGACATAACTTCGCTTATCCGCGCGGCGGGCTTTCGCGAAAATTTTTCGACGGCGCAGATCGCCGAATCCGAAGTGGTCGCTTCCGAGCCCGTGGTTTTGGGTACGCGCCGCGATTTCCGTAAATCATTGGCGATAACCATAGACGGCGACGACGCCAAGGATTTTGACGACGCTGTGTCCGCGGAGGAAACCAACGGGGGCTATAAGCTGTGGGTACACATAGCGGACGTAGCCGCATTTGTGACGGAAGGCTCGTCCTTGGATAAAGAAGCGCTTAGGCGGGCTACGTCGGTTTATCTGCCGAACATAGTGTTGCCTATGCTGCCGGAGGCGGTGTCCAACGGCTGCTGCTCGTTGATGGAAGGGGAGGATCGGTATGTGCTTTCCGCCGTGATGACTTTAGACGGGGACGGCAAGGTCGTTTCAAGCGAAATCGTCGAGGGCGTCATACGTTCGGCGGCGCGTATGACCTACCGTAACGTGGACAAAATCTTAGCCGGCGACGCCGAATTAACCCGCAAATATAAGAAAATCAAGGATATGCTTTTTTCGATGAAAAAACTCGCCGCCGTATTAAACGCCAACAGGGTGGAACGCGGATCGGTGGAATTCATGTCGGACGAGGCGAAAATCACCGTTGAGGGCGAAAAAGTTGTGTCCGTGGAAAAATATCCCATCGGTGAATCAAACGGAATAATCGAAGAATTTATGCTGTTGGCGAACGAAACCGTCGCGCGTTATATGGAAGCCGAGGGATTGCCTTTCGTATACCGCATACACGGCAAGCCGGACGCCGAAAAGCTCTCCGGCATCAAAGAACTGTTTAAAAACAGCGGCGTCAAGATTATGTCCGGCAACACGCCTAAGGACATTCAGACGCTGCTTGACAGCATAAAGGGAGAACCGCAGGAAAAGCTCTTGAATAAGGCTACGCTGCGCGCTATGCAAAAGGCAAAGTATCTGGGCAGTAACGAGGGGCATTTCGGTTTGGCTCTGACCCATTACAGCCACTTTACCTCGCCTATAAGACGCTATCCCGACCTCCTTTGCCACAGGCTGATAAAGAATCGGCTACACGGCACTTTGGACGGTGATAACATGGAAAGATGGCGTATAATCACGGACGAGCGTTCGGCAATATCGTCGGAGCGCGAAGCGGCCGCCGCCAAGCTTGAGCGCGATGTCAAGGATTATTTTAAGGCGTTGTTTATGAAAGATAAAATAGGCGGGGAGTACGACGCGGAGATAAGCGGCGTTACGTCCTTCGGCATATTCGCGGAGCTTCCGAATACGGTGGAGGGGCTTATCAAGCTGAATTCGCTGCCGTACGATTCATACGAATTCTCTGATAAAGAGTTCGCTTTGAAAGGCAGAAAGCATACCTATACGTTGGGCGACCCCATACGAGTACGCTTAACGGACGTGTCGATAGCGGAACGTCAATGTTACTTTGAAGAGGTTCAAACGGAGTTTTGATAAGAGCCTAAAACGAGGACCGGGATAGGCGCGTCATGCGTTCGGTAGGCTGCCGTTATTAACAGAACCGTTCTCCGCAACGGACGCTTATTCCGACGTATTTCTTGCGGACGCTCCGGCGTGTACTGCGCGTATATTTTTTTCAGAACTTTAAAACGCGGTCGGATCTGCGTACGGAAGCTACGCTTCGGCTTTAGGCAGAGCGCTTGAACCTTAAATATCCGGCGTGTCTGAACGGGAAAATACGGGAAATAACAGTCAAAGGAGCTACGCTTGGGTGTGTGTTTCACGTATGCGGCACGTTTGAATATTAAAAAGTTCGGCGTATCCGAACGGGAAAATACGGGAAATATCTGCCAAAGGAGCTATGTTTGGGCATTCGTTTTCTTTAGGCAGAGCGCTTTAACCTCAAATATCCGGCGTGTCTAAACGGAAAAATATGGTAAATAACAGTCAAAATAGCTATGTTTGGGTGTGTGTTTCACGTATGCGGCGCGTGTGAATATTAAAAAGTTCGGCGTATACGGACAAAAAGACGGAGGGCAAAAATGGGCGACGCCGCGAAAATAAAATCGGTTGCCGTAAATAAGAAGGCATACCACGATTATTTTATAGAAGACACCTATGAAGCCGGTATAGCGCTTGTCGGCAGCGAGGTCAAGTCCGTCAGGGGAGGCGCCGTCAATCTGCGCGACAGTTTTGCCATTATCAAAAACGGCGAAGTGCTGTTGGTCGGAGCGCATATAGCGCCCTATGAAAAGGGAAGTTATTTCAATGAGGATCCCCGCCGCAGCCGCAAGCTTCTGTTAAAACGGTCGGAAATCAATAAGCTTATCGGAAAAACCGTCCAAAAGGGCTACACTTTGGTGCCCACTAAGATGTATTTTAAAGGCGCGTTGGTCAAGGTAGAATTAGGGCTTGCCAAAGGCAAGGAACTTCAAGACAAGCGTCAGACCATAATCGAGCGAGAGGAAAAACGCAAGCTTGACAGGATGATGAAAGAAGCGACTTACCGTTAAACGACGAAAGCCTAGGCGCGGTCAGGTTTAGACGGCTCTCTTTATGCCCGAACGCGCGCCTTTGAACCCTAAAGATTGATAAAATGCCTAAGCGTCAAACAACGGCGAAAACTGACGGCGGCAGAGTTTAAAGGTAATCTGCACCGAACGCGCACCTTAAACTTGACAAGACAATTTAAGAAAATAACTTACCGTTAAACGACGAAAGCCTAGGCGCGGTCAGGTTTAAACGGCTCTCTTTATGCCCGAACGCCCGCCTTTGAACCCTAAAGATTGATAAAATGCTTAAGCGTCAAACAGAGGCGAAAGCTAGCGGCGACAGGGTTTAAAGGTAATCTGCACCGAACGCGCGTCTCAGACTTGACGGCATAATTAAGGGAATGACTTTTAAACGGCGGCAAAGGTCGGCGGCGGCAAGATTTCAACGACTGCTTATGCCGAACGCACGTCTTATCA
>JAITEJ010000049.1 GCA_031282095.1 Clostridiales bacterium | reverse complement strand
AACGCCTTGACAAGGCTTTAAGCAAAATAGGTATAACGATTGATTTAGCCATTGGCTTAGACATTCAAATAGACATTTTGGGTGTTGCGAGAAAGGGTAACAGCGTTAAACTACTTTTTATTGAGGCAAAAAAAACAGAACTTACGCTAAGAGATTTGGGGCAACTATGGGCATACTGCAAACTAATCAATCCCGAGGAAGCGTTTTTGATTACCTCTGCAACAATAGGCAGCCTGAATAAAGTACTAAATACTTTTAGGCGTGAGGACTTATTGGATTTCGGTAGCGGTAAAACAAATAAAAAAATGAAAATTGCTACTTGGGATTTAAGCTCAAATATGCCAGATCTATTGAATATGATACCCAATATATAACCCCATTTGTATTTGCGGGGCTAGGTCTAGTAGGAAAAGAATAGTTATGCGGAAAGCATAACTATTCCAAAGTATTAAGCCAATATTACCGCCTATAATAAACGGTTTGATACTTAATCACACGGTCACGCCAATCACTAGGATACGGCATAAGCGGCAACGAATATCCGCCGCGGTCGCTCTCGTCATGTCAAACTGAAAGCCGTCAGACCGAAATGCGCCGAATAGCGTGCGCGGCGAATGGGCTTAGACAAGCGAGAAAGCGCTTCGGTTAACCGGGCAAGGCGAACCGTTTTTTCGACAAAGCGCGCCGTTTTAAACTAAATTGCGCCGGAAATATCAACTCTTGCAAAAATTGGAGTAAAATAAGGAAAAACAGGGCTTGACTTTTTATGCGCGTATGATATAGTATAAACTATGGATATATCAGTTTCGTTATACGAATATATGACGGGGTATGATCCCGAACGGAATCATACCGCAATTTCGTGCAACCGCCGTAAATTGTCGTTCGCAGATTTTTTAAGCGAGATAGAGAGAGTCGCCGGAGCGCTTCAAAAAATGGGAGTGAAAAAGGGTGAAAGCGTAGGAGTTTGCCTGCTTAACTCTCCGGCCGCGATTATAACAGTTTACGCTATAAACCGTGCGGGGGGTATCGCGAATATAATTCACCCGAAGACGAACACTCATAAGCTGCGCGAGATTTTGCGCAATACGGGTACGCGAATAGTCTTTGCTTCATCTCTTCTTCTCTATAATCAACTGAAAGCGTACAATGGTATGGAGGTCGTCGCTTGCGGCGGCGGTTCATGGGCATTGTCGGCGTTCATTCCCAACGTTAGGAGTTTCAAATTTTTGCGCGGCGAGTATAAGCCCGTCGCGGTGGACGGAGAGGATATCGCCGTATATATGCACAGCGGCGGTACGACCGGCGAGGCAAAAACCGCGCGGCTTTCCAACCGTTCCGTGAACGCGTTGGTGCGCAACTTGTTCGCCAGCATTCCCAAAAAGTTTACGTCCGCGGATTCCATGCTTGCGGTGCTTCCGATTTTTCACGGCTTCGGCTTTGCCATAGGGATACACGCTCCTTTGTGTCAGCGTATGCGCGTTGTGCCGTGGATGTTATTCAACGCCGCTAAATTCGCCGACAAGGTGAAACGCGAGAAAATCACGGTAATATCCGCGATACCGCGTATGCTGCAAAAGTTGCTGGTCACGCCTAATTTTAACGGCGACGCGCTAAAAACCGTTACCGACGTGTTCTGCGGCGGCGATTATTTCGCGGAGTCGCTGAGGGTGAATTTTGAGGCAAGACTGCGGGCGGGCGGCGCCGACGCGCACGTATACCGCGGTTACGGTCTGACGGAGATGAACAGCGTCTGCGTGCTCAACGTGAACGGCGTACCCGATTCTATCGGGCAGCCGCTTAAAAACACTTTGGTGCGGATATGCGACGATAACGGCAACGACGTCAAGTGCGGCAATCTTTGGCTTTCAAGCGAGGCGATGATGTCCGGTTATCTTGACCCCAACTGCAATGTTATTATTGAGGAAAACGGCAAAAAATGGCTGAATACCGGAGACATAGCGGAAACCGACGAAGACGGCAATCTCTTTTTTAAAGCGCGCGCGAAACGGCTGATAAAAATCAGCGGCATGAACGTGTTCCCCTCGGAAATTGAGGCGGTAGCCAATTCTCTCGCTTTCGTCGCGTCCGGCGCCGCCGTAGAGCGTCGTATGGGAGATAAGCCGTTTATCGTGCTTTACGTAACTTTGAAGAATAAAACCGCGGATGCGCCGGGCAAAATAATGGCGGCGTGCCGGGCGAAGCTTTCCCAATGGCACGTTCCGTCCGAAGTAAAGGTTTTGGACGTCATGCCCATGACTAAAATGGGTAAAATCGACGCCGAAAAACTTACCGAAATGGCTAATCAAAAGTATAACTGACATATTCTTGTCAGGTAAGAACGTTAAAGCCGCGCCGAAAACTCATCGGAGCGGTTAATCGAAAGCATAATTGACATATTCTTATAAGGGAGTGCGGAAAAAGCTGTCGCGATAAAGGATTCAATGAAGAAAAAAAGCATTAAGAAAATCATCAAGGATGTTAACAAGGTTTCTTCCGAGGTCAAGGTTTCGCTTAAGGACGGTTGCATCGTACTTACGGGAGAGCTTGACGACTGGCGCAAGGTCTACGAGGCGGGCGCCGCGGCGGCGAGTAAAAGCTATTTGGGCGTCGTCAACAACGTGCGGCTGAAGGGCGGAAACGACGATATTCCCGTCCCCGGCTTTACGGACGACGCGGCGGAGGGTTTAAAACCCGACGTACTCGTTATAGGCGGCGGTATAGTGGGCGCGGCGTGCGCGCGCGAACTCAGGAAGTATAACATAGACGTGTTGCTCGCGGAAAAGAGTTACGACGTCGCGACGGGAGCTTCGGGACGGAACGACGGCTGCGTACACGTCGGAATAGATTTACATACCGGTTTAAAAAAATTAGAATACAACGGGCGCGGAAACGCGATGTACGATAAACTCTGCCGGGATTTGGACGTCGATTTCGAAAAAAAGGGTCACATGATCTTGTTCAAGGGCAAGGCGGAAGGCAAGTTTTTCTCTTCGCTTATGAGGCTTCGCGCTAAACAGAACGGCATACCCGGCACGCGTTATCTTCCGCGGGAGGATGCCTTAAAAATCGAAAGCGGTTTGCCTTCATGGTGTTCGGGGGCTTTGCATATGCCCACCGGCGGCATAGTTTCCCCGTATAAGCTGACGGTCGCGCTAGCGGAAAACGCCGTGCAGAACGGAGCGAAAATATTGTTAAACACCACGGTTACGGGAATGAAAACGGAAAACGGGAAAATCGTTTCCGTTCAGACAAACCGCGGAACGATTTATCCCAAAGCGGTCATAAACGCGGCGGGAATATACGCCGACAAAATCGCGGATTTCGCGGGCGATAGAACCTTTACCATACACCCGCGCAAAGGCACTAACCTCATTTTAGACAAGAAGCGGTTCTCATACGCCGCCACATCCATTACAAAATCACCCTTTACTAAATTAAAAGACAATTCGGGCGGCACGGAATCCGTGCTTGCCGTCGCCGCATCCAAGTCGCACACCAAGGGCGGCGGCGTAGTCCGCACCATAGACGGCAACGTGCTTGTCGGACCTAACGCCGTGGAAATTTTTGAACGTGAGGATTACGCGACTGACGGCGGCGACATCGACGCTATTATCAAAAAGCAAAGGGCTACCGCGGAAAAGCTTTCCCGCGCGGACGTGATAACCTATTTCTCCGGTACCCGCGCGGCGACCTACGAAGAGGATTTCGTGGTGCGCAAGGGTATATTCACCGAGAACATAATAGAAGCGGCGGGGATACAGTCGCCGGGGATAACCGCCGCGCCGGCAATCGCGGAGGACGCGGCTAAGTGGGCGGCGGAAATGCTCGGAGTAGGGAAAAACGCATCCTTTAACCCGGTAAGACACGGCGTGCCTCATTTGGCGCGGATGTCGCCGGAGGAACGCAGCGCGCTGATAGAGCAAAATCCCGATTACGGCGTCATCGTATGCCGTTGCGAAGAAATAAGCAAGGGCGAAATTCTCGACGCGCTGAGAAGTCCGTTGCCGTCTTATACTGTGGACGGGATCAAACGCCGCGTGCGTCCCGGTATGGGTCGTTGTCAGGGAGGGTTCTGTATGCCGCTCGTCGTTAAAATCATAGCCGACGAGTTGGGAATCCCTGAGGAAGAGGTGACGAAAGCGGGACGCGGCTCGGCGCTTCTTTACGGCGATAAGAACGCGGGGACGCGGTAAAGAGCGTATCGTTATATTTTAAAAGACGTTGCCGCTTCCCGTGAATAAACTGAGCGATCTCGTTTGAATGATCCGTTTATTATTAAACTGATTATTCGCGCGGGCGGATTGAGGTAATTCGGTCTTTAACGGATAGATACAATCCGAATGCAATTCTGATTATTTTCACGGACGGACTGAATAATTTGAGTCGTCTTGACAAAGATGCGGAATAGTTCGTTTATCGATCGGCGTCGCGGCTTCAAAGAATAATTTGTACGTCTGAATGCGGTGTACGGGCTGAAACATCGATAAATGTCATGCCGGAAACGAACGCGGGGCATAAACCGCGACTATTATAAAGGGGGTTCTCACGCGCCTTTCGAAAGGCGTATGAGAGATGAATGATATGACTGAATATGACGTCGTAGTTATAGGCGGCGGTCCCGCGGGTCTTGCCGCGGCGGTTTCCGCTCACAACGAGGGCGGTAAGACGTTGCTTATAGAAAGGGAAGCCAAACTCGGAGGCATTTTAAAACAATGCGTACACGACGGTTTCGGACTTATAGAATTTAAGGAGAAGCTGACGGGACCGGAATACGCGGGACGCTTCATCGAGCAAGCCGAGGTTGCGGGCATAGAAACGTCGTTGCTCACTTTCGTCACGAAAATAGAAAAAGAAACGGAAGGCTTTGTTCTGTCTTTGGTGAACCGCGGCGGCGTTTCGCAAATTTTCGCAAAAGCTATAGTGCTCGCGACGGGTTGCCGCGAACGTACCGCCAGACAGGTTTTCATCGGCGGCACAAGACCGGCGGGCGTGTTTACGGCGGGTACCGCGCAGCATTTCGTCAATTTGCGTGGCAAACTGCCGGCGAAAAAGTGCGTAATTTTGGGAAGCGGCGACATAGGGCTCATCATGGCGCGCCGCCTGTCTTTAGAGGGCGCTGAGGTAGAGGGCGTTTACGAGGTTAAAAGCACGCCGTCGGGACTGACGCGCAACATTCATCAATGCCTTTACGACTTCGACATACCGCTTCATTTGTCCACGACCGTGACGAGGTGCTTCGGCGAAGACCGTTTGACGGCGGTGGAAGTGGTCAAGGTTGATGAAAAAATGCGTCCGATAGCCGGCACCGAAAGAAAAATCGAGTGCGACGCGCTTATATTGTCCGTCGGGCTGATTCCCGAAAACGAGTTGGCCGAAAGTTTGGGCGTGCCTCTCGACAATCGGACCAAGGGTCCCGTGTGCGACCAAAATTGTATGACCGAGGTTCCCGGCGTATTCTCGGCGGGTAACGCCTTGCACGTTCACGATCTCGTGGACTATGTTTCGGATTGTTCGCGCATCGCGGGGAAAAGCGCGGCGCGCTATGCTAAAGCGGATAAGAAGCCGGAGCGCAAGCCGGTCGGCATACGTTTCGATGAGAATTTCCTTTATGTGGTTCCGCAAAAAATCGACACGGCGTCCGATCTGTCCGCTGTAAGCGTTTATTTTCGTTCGGGTTGCGATATGAAAGCGCGCTTTACGGTGCGAGTGGACGGAAAAGAGATCTTTTCTAAGCGTTATGCGGTGCTGAAACCCCCGGAAATGGAAAAGGTGGTTTTAAACCTTGCGGAGATCGTCAAAAACGGCGGCATGACCGAAATAGCGCTTGAGGATATAACGAGGCTGTAATTTTGCCGCGTGAGGATTTAACGTTGTATGAGAGAATTCGTTTGTATAGTATGTCCCAACAGTTGTAAACTGACCGTAGACGGCGATTTAAAGGTGACCGGCGCCAAGTGCAAAAGAGGCGACGAATTCGCGGTTAAGGAGATGACCTCTCCCGTCCGTTCCGTCACATCCACGGTACGCACGACATTTAATGAAATACCTCTGTTGCCGGTTAAAACCGCTTCGGATATTCCCAAAAGCAAGATTTTCGATGTTATGCGCGCTCTGTCCGCAGTAGTCGTGGATAAACCGCTTAAGGTGGGAGATACCGTTTTGAACGATGTCGCCGGCACCGGCGTTGCAGTAGTCGCGACCTCTTCAATCAGATAAACGGATGCGGAATTGCTAAAGCGTCGTTTTTCGGTCAAACGCCCTTTCGGACCGGGTGTTCGGCTTTCAGGATTTCCGAAGAGAACGCGCGCGGCGCGTGAGATTACAGTTCCGCCGCGGTGGTTCGGTTTAGGTCAGATAAAAAGTTCGTCCGGGCTGTATGGAAGTTTCGGGGCGTCATTTTTCGGTCAGACGCCATTTTGAGCGGGCTTGTTTCCGCAAAGGTACAATCACGGCGTACGGAACAGAGTTTCGTATAAGTGAAGTTTATAGATAAGGGAGATACATATGGATACTGACGGAAACGTAACAGAGGCAAACGGCATCCCATACGCTTTGGCGATCGACTTCGGCACGCAGAGCGTACGCGCGATTATATTCGACGCGGCGGGCAACACGAAAGGCAAGCTAAAGCTTCCTTTTGAGCAACCTTATTTTTCGCTTAATCCGAATTGGGCGGAGCAGTACGCCGAGTTCTATTGGGAGAAGCTGTGCGAGGCGACGCAAGGCGTTAAGAAGGCCGCTCCCGAAGCGTTTGCGAAAATAGGCGTAGTGGCGGTCACCACCGTGCGGGATACGATGACTTGCGTCGATAAGAACGGCGAGGCGTTGAGACCGTTTATTCTGTGGCTGGACGAAAGAAAGCAGGGAGGCGCGGAAGATTTCCCGTTTCTTAACCGTTTGATTTTTTCGGCGGTCGGTATGTTGGAAACGGCGGCGGAGCAGCGTCAGCTCGCCAAATGCAACTGGATACGCGCGAACGAGCCGGAAGTTTGGAAAAATACATACAAATACGTCCAGCTTTCGGGCTATATAAACGGCAAGCTGAGCGGCAGAATAGTCGACTCCGTGGCTTCGCAGATAGGACATATTCCGTTCGATTACAAAAAACAGAAATGGCAGGGTAAAAACGCGCTTATGGCGTGTCTTTATGATCTTGAGCCGCGCATGAACATAGACCTTGTTCCGTCCGGCTCCGTTATCGGCGGCATAACCGCTAAAGCGGCCGCCGAAACGGGTATTCCTGAGGGTACGCCGTTGGTCGCGGCGGGTTCCGACAAAGGTTGTGAAACGGTAGGTAGCGGAACAGTCGGCGACGGCGTGGCGTCAATCAGCTTTGGGACGACGTCTACCGTGCAGATTTCCACCGCGAAATATGTGGAGCCGCGCCCGTTCATTCCCGCGTATCCCGCCGTTATCGACAACATGTACAATCCTGAGTTGGAAATTTACCGCGGCTTTTGGATGATCAGTTGGTATAAAAATAACTTTGCCGTCGGCGAGGAAAAACGCGCGCTTGATTTAGGCGTTTCCGTGGAAGAGCTGTTAGACGATATGTTGGACGAAACACCCGTGGGCAATCACGGCTTGGTTTTGCAACCGTTTTGGTCGCCGGGCATAACCACTCCGGGGGCGAAGGGCGCAATAATCGGCTTTTCGGACATTCACACTAAAGCGCATTTGTACCGCGCGATAATCGAAGGAATCGGCTTCGGTCTTTTAGACGGCATCAAAGTGTTGGAAAAAGCGTCCGGCTACAGCATAAAGCGGGTTATGGCTTCCGGCGGAGGGTCGGCAAGCGTGAAAGTGTGCCAGACCATGGCGGACATATTCGGCGTACCCGTTCAAAAGACGCAGACCTACGAAAATTCCGCGTTAGGGGCCGCGCTGACCGCCTATAAGGGCTTGGGCGTGTTCAAAACCTACGAAGAAGCCGTCGCCGCTATGGTGCACGTAGCCGAGGAGTACAATCCCATCCCCGAACATCATGAACTTTATGAAGAGATTTTCAGGGACGTATATCGGAAGATGTATCCGACGCTTAAGCCCATATTTAAGAGTATAAGAAAAATAAATAAACAATAAGAGAGGAAAATATCATGTCACATCATCCCTATAAAGGCTTCAGCCCCGCTTGGTATACAGAAAAGTCGCCGGAGAAATCGTATCGTTCGATATTTAAGTGGGGCGACCCCGCTCAGTATAAGATTCCGCGCGAGGCTTTGTATAAGTTATTCAAAGAACGTTGCGGCTTCGGCGACGACTACTGTCAAGAAATTAAATTTGCGGGACTGGAAAAAGTAGACGCGGAAATCGCGCCGGCGTTGACGGCGGATGAAATTGACGCGCTGGTATCTTTTGTCGGAGGCGACGCCGCGTCTGACACATACACGCGTTTGGCGGTTTCCTACGGACAAACCATGCTTGATCTGCTTCGTTTAAGGCGCAAGCAAATAGAGGGGTTGACCGACCTCGTTCTGTATCCGTCCTCCACCGCCGAAGTGGAAAAAATCGTAAGCTATTGCGACGGTCGGAAAATAGGCGTTTACGTATACGGAGGCGGCTCCAGCGTCACCTGCGGCGTGGAGCCGAAGGTCAAACGTTGCGTGACGATCGACACGCGGAAAAAGCTCTCCAAGGTCATGGCGTTTAACAAGATAAACCAGGCGGTTACCGTACAGCCCGGTATTTCGGGTCCCGACTTGGAAAAATACCTGAACAATCCCGCCAACTTCGATGACGGGCAGGCGTATACGCTCGGTCATTTTCCGCAGTCTTTCGAGTATTCATGCGTAGGCGGTTGGGTCGTTACGCGCGGCGCAGGGCAGAACTCCACTTTCTACGGCAAGATAGAGGACATGGTGCTTTCGCAAACCTATGTCACGCCGGTAGGCACGTTTACCACCGATTCGTCGCCGCGCAAGGCGGCGGGGCCGGATATAAACCATATCATGATGGGCGGCGAGGGCGCGTTCGGCGTTCTTACGGAGGTTACGCTGTACGTGCATAAGCTTTCAGCCAAACACAAGAGGTTTTCTTTCATGTTCCGCGATTTTGAAAGCGGTACGGCGGCCCTCCGCGAGGTTATGCAATCCGACAACGGTTATCCGTCCGTGTTCCGCATTTCCGACGCCGAGGAAACCGAACTCGGTTTCCACCTTTACGGCGTAGCGGGAACTCCGCTGGAAACGTTGCTGAAGGCGCGCGGTTACAGGATAGGCGAGGCTTGCTTAATGCTCGGTTTTACCGACGGCGCTCCCGGTCTGCAAAAGAACGTAGCCGCCGCCGTCAAACGTACGGCGCGTAAGTACGGAGGAATGTCCTTGACGGGATATGTCACGGCTATGTGGGAGAAAGGACGCTTTTCCGACCCTTATATGCGCGATAACGCACAGGATTTCGGCATGATAATCGACACCTTGGAATGCGCGGTTAACTGGGATAACCTTGCCTATGTGCATCAATACGTCCGTAAGTTTGTTAAGTCGCGTCCCAACACTATTTGTACGACGCACGTTTCGCATTGCTATCCCGCCGGCGCGAATCTCTACTTTATTTGGATGATGAAAGAGGACGAGAGCATCGAAGAGTTCAAGAAGTTCCACAGCGGTATTTTGAACGCCATCTGCGAATCGGGCGCGTCCATGTCCCACCATCACGGAATAGGAAAGCTTTTCGCGCCTTATAACGTTAAAAGTTTAGGCGAAACCAAAATGAATATCCTTCGCACCTTGAAGAATCATTTTGATCCGAACGGAATAATGAACCCCGGCGGTACGTTGGGATTTTGAGAACGTTGTTGAATACGCTTGTTTAAAGGAGGTCGTTTATGAACAATTGTCCGAAATGCGGCTCCGAAATCCGCCCCGGCGCGCGTTTTTGCATATATTGCGGCGCACAGCTTGCCGCAACAAGCGGCGCTTCTTCCTGCGTTCAGCCGACTGCCGGAAATTCAGGCGATGGGCGCTCAGCGCACGGGACTCCATGCATACCGCCGTACTATTATTATCAACCGCCTTATCAGCAACAATCCTATAGCTACAGTCAACCTACGCCGCCGGCGGTGCAGGATTCGTCAAGCTTCGGCTTCGGCTTTTTATGTTTTCTATTTCCTATTATCGGCTTGATACTTTATGGGATTTGGAAAGAGGAATATCCTTTGCGTGCGAAATCCTGCGCTACGGGAGCTTGGATAAGCATAATATTATGCTCCGTAATCGTATTATCTTTCTTCGGCGCTATTCTTATTCTGTTAGCCATCACGGGAGCTTTTGCCGGTTAAAGAGCCGGTTAAAATTCGCTCTCTCGTCTTGGTTACGGATTTAACCCCTCAATATTTCCGTCGGGTAATCGTCCTATTTATACGCGCATTCCCGTTCGGGTCACGGGCGTGCGGCGCGCGTATCGTTCGTATAGGCTGTTTATCCGCATTCCCGTCTATGTCGCGTGTGAGTAAAGCGTATGTCCCCCGACCGAGACCGACAGAACATGAACGATTTTCGTTTGTGTTACGGGCGTGCGGTATATGTAAAATTTACCGTCTTACGGGCATATAATGAGATTGTGAAAATTATCGAAGTAAAAAAAGGAGATACCTTGGCGGGTCTGGCATTGCTTCACAGCGCTACGACGGAGAGCATAAGCGCGGTGAACCGTGTCAATACGGCGCGGCAAGGAGAACGGTTGCTAATAGAACCGATTGACGGAATGCAGTACGTCGTGCGTCCTTTCGACACCCGTGAGAAAATTGCCCGCGCCTGCCGCGTAAATATTGCCCGCGTTAACGCCGCCGCCGGCGGTGAACCGCTTTATCCGGGAAGAATACTTTATCTTTAACTGCGCCTTGCGGTCGGATTATATCTGT
>JAITEJ010000037.1 GCA_031282095.1 Clostridiales bacterium | reverse complement strand
GATTAAAGCTTTCGCGGAATATTTACGCGTTACGGTAAGCCCGGCGCGTTTTTATCGCTTTTATCTATTTGGCTCCGTTATTTTTTATCCTGATTAATTTCGTCCGCGGAATATTTACGCGATACGATAAGCCCGGCGCGTTTTTCCCGCTTTTATCTATATTTGGCTCCGTTATTTTTTATCCTGATTAAAGCTTTCGCGGAATATTTACGCGTTACGGTAAGCCCGGCGCGTTTTTATCGCTTTTATCTATTTGGCTCCGTTATTCTTTTATCCTGATTAATGTCGTTACGCTCCGGTTTGACCGCCCGTTTTTGTTCCTTTGATATATGATACGACAGTTTGGGTGTAATAGCCTATCATGTTTCCGTCAAGATAGCGGTCGTTTTTTGTGTGGGCGTCTTTTAGTTTAGATAAGGGATAAAAGAGGCGTTTAGATGTGGATATAAATGTCATTGCGCGGGCGTCCTTGAAGTTGTTTGCGTCCGTCGGGAGCAGAGAGGTTTTAAAAACCGTTATTTCCTTTTGTCCGGGCGCGTATTTTTTTATTTCCTCCGCAAGCTTTATGCCGTCGTCGGTGTAGACGTATATATTAAGGTCTTTATCACGACCGCCCACGCAATCGAAATTCAGGAATATTTTGGAACGGTAGATCTCCGGCGAAAGACTTGCGGAAAGACGTTTTTTCAATTTTTTGGAACCTTGTGCGCCGGTTTCCTCCTTGTCGAAAAACACGAAACACAGTTTATCTTTGATTTCCGGACATTCGTTCGCTATTTTGTCGGCGATTTCCATGAGCGCGATGCAACCGCTCGTGTTGTCGTTAAAGTTAAATTTGTTGTCCCTTGCGAAGTTTGACGCCGCCCACGTCAGTCCCAATACAAAGTATGCGGCGGCATAATACCAGCCCGCGAAAATCCCGATAAGCGCGGTGACGCCGAAGGCTATAAAGATATAGAGAAGACCCATAATGACGTCGGCGAAAATTCCCGCCGTATTCGTTACGAAAAACGAGGGCAGAGTCGCGCTGTTTTTAGGGGTGTCATAATGCGCGGTGAGAAAAATATCCGCGTCGGTTTCATTTCCGAATACGAGGTTTACCGCCCCTTTCTTATCCTGAAAACCACCGTCCGCGCGACCGTCGTAGCCCCGTTCGTATAGATATCCTTTCACATATCCGTAAAAAGCTTCCTTTTGCGGACCGTGCGCGCGTACGCGATAGTGTTCGTTTACGCATAAATCTTCATTTAATTTATCAATCATAATAAGGTCCTTTATATGTGACTCATTTTTATGCGGCTGAGAGAGATTGCCCGCACAATGATATGTCGCCAATATGCTTGTATAAAGCTCCGTATTTTTCTTTATTCCTAAAAGCGTAATCTCGCTTTGTCTCTTCATTAAACCATAAATCCCACCTTACGGTACGGCGAATTTGTTTCCTCTCGTATGAGTTCGCGGCGTCAAGTCTCGCGATCCCCATCGTTGCTTTTACGGTACGGCGAATTTGTTTCCCCTCGTATGAGTTTGCGGCGTCAAGTCTCGCGGTCTCCCATTCTCCGCGCAAGTACCGCGTTGCTTCCCGCCTTGCATTCCTCACATGTCACCGATGCCGCCGGTCCGCCTTTCAGCGCCGCTGTCACTTTCTTTCGGTATCTATACTTATCGTTTTTATATTATAGCATCATGTCATTATTTTATCAAGCCGCTGTAATAAGCGCGTACAATAAATTCAGCGGATATGAAGAGACCGCCGTATGCCGCGTTCAACACAAGCCGAATTCGACCGAATATCATCTGCATAATGCCGCGATGCGCATCCGAGCCCTTATTAACCTCGTCCGGTCGACGCCCTTCCTTGCTGCTTGTCCATTCCTATGGGGGTGCAATCGCTTTACAAAGATTGTCTTATTAGGTATAATTCATATGACATAACGGTGATGGAGTCGGCGCTTCGTTAAAATTTGCCGCTATGTTATACGCGACGTACGCCCGACGCTTCAAGGGAATATGACTTCAGAAAAAGCTTCTTGTTTTAACTATAAACCTTTCGATAAACTGCACGAGGAGTGCGCGGTTTTCGGAATAAGCACAAGCACCAACGAGGCGGCGGGTATAACCTACAACGGCTTGCTCGCGCTTCAGCACCGCGGACAGGAAGGAGCGGGCATAGCCGTACTCAAAGGGCGCACGATAATATGCCATAAGGATGTGGGTTTGGCAAGCGAGGTTTTTACGGGCGAAATCCTTAAGAAAATGCCGGCAAGCACGCTCGCCGTCGGTCATACGCGCTACTCTACTACGGGCAACAACACTCAATCCAACGTGCAGCCCTTCGTCACCGAATACCTGACCGGGCGCATTGCCACGGCTCACAACGGCAACATTTTGAATGCTTGGGAGCTTAAAGCCGCGCTTGTAGAGGACGGCTTGGATTTTGTGGCGACCAGCGACAGCGAGGTCATATCCTCTCTGATAGCGCATTGCATAATAAAAAAAGGCTCGGTGTCCGCGGGCGTCGCGGAGGCGGCGCGCAAACTGGACGGCGCGTTCTCGCTTATTATCATGACGGGCGACGGCAAACTCGTGGCGGTGCGCGACCCGCGCGGTTTTCGCCCTCTTTGCTTGGGGCGCAATAATTTCGGCATGGCGGTCGCATCGGAAACATGCGCTTTGGACAGCTGCGGTTTCGCGCATATGCGCGACGTTGAGCCCGGGGAAATCGTGGTAATTCAAAACGGAGAAATCGTTGACTCCTTTATTTACGCCGAATCCGAAAACCGCGCTCTCTGCATCTTTGAATATGTTTACTTTGCGCGTTCGGATTCGATTATCGACGGCTTGACGGTATATGAAGCGCGCTATAATATGGGCAGGGCATTGGCGGCTTCCCACTGCGTCGAAGCGGACGCCGTGTGCGGCGTTCCCGACAGCGGTTTGGATGCCGCGAAAGGTTACGCCGACGCCAGCGGTCTGCCTTATGTGACCGGGTTCGTCAAAAACCGCTATATAGGGAGAAGCTTTATATTTCCGTCCCAGGCGCAGCGCGAAAACGCCGTGCGCCTCAAACTCAACCCCCTAAAATCGGCGGTGGAGGGCAAACGCATAGTTCTCGTGGACGATTCCATAGTACGCGGAACCACCTGCGCAAAAATAATAGCCTCGCTTAAAGCCGCGGGAGCCGCCGAGGTGCATATGCGCATTTCAAGCCCGCCCTTTAAACACACTTGCTATTTCGGCACCGATATCGACGGCGAGGAAAATCTCATCGCCAACAAGCTGTCCGTCGAGGAAATCCGCCGTTCGATCGGAGCCGATTCCCTCGGGTATATCGGTATAAAGGATCTCCGCGGCGCATGTAAGAAAGCCAATCTCGAATTTTGTACCGGCTGTTTTGACGGCAACTACGGCTATAAGGGCCGCGCCAGCATCGAAAATATCCGCAAGGATATATTGGAACGCGAAAAAGCCGCTTGTGAAAAGTTGCAGGACAAATAACCGATATTCCGTAAAAATGTTAACGCCGTCGTCCGGCATAAGTTTTTTTTAAGGCGCGCGAAAGAAATCTCAAGTTTCGGACACAGATCCGTACCTCTCAAAGCAATCCGACAAAAAATTGAAAGGGTCTATTCTAAAGGCGTCCTGTTTCACTATGCGGAGTATGGCTTGTTTTTCCTGAGGCTGACTACATAAAGAGCGGCGCCGCAATGCGAGAGGCAGCCGCCGCGCTGAGATACTATCAAAAAATTAAAAAAGTCTATTTTCAAAGCGTCCTGTTTCGCTATGCGGAGTATGGCTTATTTTCCCTGAGGCTGACTACATAAAGAGCGGCGCCGCAATGCGAGAGACAGCCGCCGCGCTGAGATACTATCTGGCATTACCGACCGCGTTTTATATCGGAAAAGAGGTCTTTGAAATCATAGATTTTCGCGCGCGTAAAATTTAAGTAATTTTATATATAATTAAAAAACTGACATTGACAAACGGTGCGCAACGTGTTATTATTAATATCGACGGCGGCGCGTCTTTATTTATCCGCGATCACCGTACGGAGGAGTTGCAAATGCGCTATATAGAAAACCGTTTGCCCGCTAAGGAAAGAATCGTAGCGAAAGCCAAATTTTCGGCTTGGGTGTTTATGCGCGAGGTTTTATTAGCGGCGGTTCTCGCCGCCGGAATTTTCTTGGCGTATACTTATCTCCATATCGAACTTCAGATAGTTTATTATCTTGCCGGCGCCGGCGGCGGATTTGTCTTGTTAGTGCTTATCTTGCACATTATATCACGCGCGGGTTATGAGTTTTTGCTGACAGAAAAACGGTTGACGGGCAGAATAGGGTTCTTCAACCTCTGTTACATGGATACGCAGCTGGCACAAGTTAATAATCTCTTTTCAAGGGCCTCTTTGTTGGGCAGAATATTCGGTTACGGAACGGTTTACGTCACCATACAGAACAATACTTTCCGCTATAAAAACGTGGTTCGCCCCGATGCTTTCGTCAGCAAGGTAAGTCGTACGATAACGAGAAGCAAGGCGAGTGAACGCGGCGAACAGCTCGTTGTCAAATTCGGTTTGACCTCGGATAAAAATCTTGCCGCATTTAAGCAGCGCAAGAAACTTCCCATGGATCCGGCGACGCAAGCCGCGCTAAAGAAAGAAATCAAGAAATAATTACAGAAAATTTAGGGCGCGGATAAAATATTTAAAATGAAACCGCAACTCACAGACGACCGATAATAACCAATACGGTTTAATAAACGCCGGGAAAATTAAAAGATTAAGGAAGAAGTTGCCGTTAAAGGCACCGTATTTTTGTTAAAGCGGAAACATCTTACAAGACAACGCAGACGAACGCTCGCCGCTATCTTATTGCAGTAAGGAATGATGAAATATGGCGACAAACGATCGGCAGTATTGTGCGCACAGTCCGAGAGGAACTCAAAAAGAAGGGGAGCCTCTCATTGACCACGCGAATGCCGTCGCTGCCGGAACGTCAAAGTTTGCGAAAGAATTCGGTTTTGAAGATTTAGGTGAGGTTGCGGGTCTACTTCACGACATAGGGAAATATCAAAGTTCCTTTCAGGATAAAATCCAGGGCAAAAATAATCATTGCGAACACTCGATTTGCGGAGCCAAGGAGGCGTTAACTTTACTGAATCCCGGTAAAACGGTAACCATAGATACGTTAAACGGAGAAATCCTTTCCTATATAATCGCGGGACATCATTCTGGCTTGCCGGATTGCGGAACGGACGCCGATAACGAATATATGCCGACTTTAAAGGCAAGGCTCAGAAGAACCGTCGAGGATTATTCCGCGTACGAAAACGATATTAAAATAAAGAATTTAACCAAAAACTGGGCAATTGATTTTAATACTTACGACGGCGTTGAAATG
>JAITEJ010000033.1 GCA_031282095.1 Clostridiales bacterium | reverse complement strand
AATTAAAGGCGATATCCGCCCGAACGGAAATTCGCTATGCGGTTCAGGACGAGATGAAGGGGACCGGCGCGGCGGTTGCATACGCAAAATCGTGGGCGGGAGGACAGCCGTTCGCGGTGCTGTTCGGCGACGACGTAATCGTGACTGAAGGCTGTGCGCCCGTGACCGCACAGCTTATAGAGGCGTACGACAAAACCCTGCGCTCGGTCATAGGCGTGCAGGAAATGCCGGAGGATGTCGCGCGGCGTTGCGGCGTCATGGTAACGGGAAAAAGAAAAGGCAAGTATCACGAGGTGCGCGGCATCATGGAAAAGCCCGACCGAAGCGTGCCGCTGCCCTCAAAGCTTACCAGTTTGGGACGCTTCGTCCTGGCGCCCGATATATTCGACTTTATAGACAGAACGCCGCCTTCCTCAAGCGGGGAAATTTATCTCACCGACGCGCTTGCATTGCAAGCTAAACACTCCGGAGTGTTCGCTTACGAATTCGACGGCAAAAGGTACGATATAGGCAATAAACTCGGTTATCTAGTAGCAAATATAGAATTCGGGTTAAGAAATCCCGAAACGGCGCGGGACCTACGAGAATATCTCGACGGACTAGGAAAGTGAGCCCTCGCAGCTGATTTTGATGCAAAAAGTACAGCAAAGGAACGTGCGCGGCGGCTACTCAGCCGCAAACACGGATTTTGGAAATAAGAAATCCTGAAACGGCATGGGACTCGCTTGAATAATTCCGACGGATAAGGAGCGATTTTCCGCGCACTTGAGAATGAAAGAGACATGTCGCTCGCCTATGGTATATCGTTGTCGGCGTACTGCTTTATTCCCTCACTCTTGAGGTAAAGATGAATAGCCGTTTATTCCGAGTATAGCTTTTTTGAATGAACAAGCTTCAACATTGCGTATAAGCTTTTTTATATTTACACCCACGCTTGTTTCGGATAAGCAAGAATGTAACCGATACGCTTATTTCAAGCCCATAAGCTTTATTTCCGAAAGAATAATATCCTTTTTACCTCTGTTAAACCGCAAATCCCGCCACGTCGCTTCTTTGATACGGCATTCTTTTCCGTATATGGTTGACGGTGTTAGGAAACTCACTTTCTTAAAAGCAGTATTATAGATTTTTTTTCTCCGCGTATGCGTTTACGGTGCTATGCTTAGGCATCCCGTTCCCGACAAGTAAAGCAGATCCCGCGTTGCCGCCTATTTCGCATGTTGCGCACAATTGCCGGTGCCGTTCTCATCCTTATGCGCCGCACTATCCCCTGCCGTTCTTTCATTCTTATCATTATTCAGTGTCATCATATTCTTGTCTATTTTGTCAAATTGTTGCGATCCAAACCTTTTTTCATATTACTTTATTAAATATGCCTATTCATGCTAATAAAAGCGGCGTATTCGCTCATAAAAAAACGTAATTTTACCAAATGTTAAAAATTTCTTGACATAAACGCAAAAAAGGTAGATACTTAATAAGGCATATAATTTACTTATTACGGTATGTTATCTACATGACTCTGCAGAGTCATGATATTCTATGATTTTGGTAAAATTGCGGCGGGGATATTTCTTTGTCCGGGCGGCAATATCCGTCTGTAAACGGCGAACGACAGGGGTCTGATGACAGATATGAAAAGCATTATTCCCGATGACAGAACGGCATCGCTCACGGGCGTTGATTACGCGCGTTACGGCGGGCATCTGTTATTACCCGAGATTGGTGCCGAAGGGCAGAGGCGGTTAAAGGCGGCGCGCGTGCTGATTGCCGGCGCAGGCGGCTTAGGCGCGCCCGCGGCTCTGTATTTGGCGGCGGCGGGCGTGGGGTCGCTGGGCATTTTGGATTTCGACGCCGTGGAGGAATCTAATCTGCAACGGCAGATAATTTACGGCGTAAGCGGCATAGGGAAAAGCAAAACCGCGTCGGCAAAGGCGGTTATATCGGAGTTAAATCCGTACGTAAACGTCGTCGAGCATAACGTATTGCTGACAAGCGAAAACGCGCTTGAGATAATAAGCGTGTACGATGTAGTTTGCGACTGCACCGACAATTTTCCCTCGCGCTATCTTATAAATGACGCGTGCGCGCTATCCGGCAAGCCGGACGTTTACGGAGCGGTATTCCGCACGGAAGGTCAGGCGTCTGTTTTTTTCGCGGGGAACGGCGCGTGTTACCGATGTCTTTATCCCGTTCCTCCCGCTCCGGGGATTGTGCCGCCGTGCGCGGCGGCGGGCGTGTTGGGGCCGCTTACCGGTATAATCGGCGCGGTACAGGCGGCGGAAACGATAAAACTCATAACAGGCGGCGGCAGTCCGCTGATAGGTCGGTTGCTTACCGTAGACGCGTGGAGCATGAAATTCCGCGAGTTTGAGATAAACAGAAACAAAAAATGTCCGCTTTGCGGCGATAAGCCCTCGGTTAAGTCGCTCATAGACTACGACGAATTTTGCGGACGTCCGTCGGCGGATGAATTCGAGATTAAGGCGGATGAATTGTCGGCGCGGATGAAGAACGGCGAACGCTTTTTGATAATCGACTTGGAACGGCGCGATCGCCCTCCGGCGGCTTTCCCGGACGCGGTTTATATGACGGAATCGGAGCTTGCCGAAAAAGCCGCAAACTTTGATACGGATATATCCGTCGCGGTGCTTTGCGGCTTAGGCAAACGCAGCGCGGCTGTCG